>NZ_BAAHAR010000016.1:0-138109 GCF_054777395.1 Nocardiopsis oceani | reverse complement strand
TTGGTGAAGGGCTGTTCTTTGGCGAGAACTCTTCTACCAGGGGCCTTACGTCTGTTCTAGGGCGGGCGGGTGGACAGGCACTGCAAGGCATCACACTGAGTCACGACAGCTTGCCCGGAAAGGCTCACTCAAGCTGACGTGAATTCCTGAGGTTCAGAAGAGGGCAGGCGGTGAGGAGATCGGCATGGCATCCAACGTCTTCGAGGACAAGCCCGACGAAACGATCAGGGCGCTCAGCCGCCTGCCCGACACGTTCGCCCCACCCTCACCCAAAGAGCCGTTCCTGCGGGCAGCCCTGTCCGCTCTACGGCGACGGCCGGATCACGCGAAGCCGACTTGTTGGCTGGTCCACGAGCTCGGGGACTCCTGTGCCCGATCCGCGTTGGAGTACGAATGGGCCGGGTTGTGTCACCCGCTCACCTATCACCCCTGGCCGAGCGGTGCCCCGGGAACCGTGAACGATCCCGGAGTGCTCTTCGCGCAGCGCGCCGCGCACATCGGTTGGTATCCCCCACTGGGGTTCGGTGACGAGGAAGAGCTTGGTGGCCACCTGGCTGCTCTCATCCAGGACGAGAGCCTGGTGGAAAGGGCGGCGGCCCTGTGTAGGTACGGCCGATACTGGACCCTGGGCGCGTTGATCGAGCATCGAATCACGCAAGACCTCTTCTCCTGGGTGGCGCGCCACCGCCCGGAGGAGGCGGTCGGCGCAGTACTGACGGAGCTGGTGGCCGCTCTGAACGCCGAGTTTCCGGTCCCGGTGCACACGGCCCGAGAGAAGCTTCGCCCCCGAACGGTGAGTGGTGAGTCGAGATTTCCCATCTCGGTGCGCGGCATCGCGCACGGTTCCCAGGCCACCCTGATCACGTCGAGGATCAAGCTGCCCCGACCCCATAAGACGGAAGGGCACGTCTCCTACCTGCACTGGGAGGGTTTCTCGAGGCTGGAGGACGACCTGGGCCACCTCTATCTGCTGCGGCTGGACACGGAGAAGCAGGGCCGGGGCCGCACGGGCACCGATGAGGAAGTGACCCAGGTCGTGATTCCCGCCATCGTGCCGCAGGCCCGACGGCTGTATCTGACCAGTCCCGGCTACTGGGAATCCCAGATCCAGAAGCTCGAGGGCCATCCCCGAGGTAGGCCGGTTCACACATCTGTGCCGGACAAGGCGATGGTGACTGTGAACCTCACCTGAATTCCCTGCCGCGATCATGTGAGCCGTCGGGCTTTGGGAGCGCGGGGACGACGTACTGCCGACCGCGCCCGGCCCCAGGCAGAGCGAAGCCCGGCGCTGGGTGCCGCGACGAACGCGGTGGAGGCCCGCCCGTACCCGGCGCGGACCTCCCATGGCTCAGTGCGTGCCCCGACTCAGTGCGCTGACGGCGGGCGTTCCAGGCCCAGGTGGCCCCGGAGCGTGTCGGACTCGTAGTCCCTCCGGAACAGCCCGCGCTTCTGCAGGACGGGGACCACGTGGTCCACGAAGTCCTCGATCCCGCCCGGAAGGGACGGGGGCATGAGGTTGAACCCGTCCGCGCCGCCGTTCTCGTGCCACTCGGTCATCCGGTCGGCGATCTGCTCGGGGGTTCCGACCATGGTGCAGTGTCCGCCGCCGGCGGCCAGCCGTCCGAGCAGCTGCCGCACCGTGGGCTGCTCGGAGCTGATGATGCGCAGGATGGTCTCGTAGCGGCCCTTGGGACCGGTGAACTCCTCCAGTGGCGGCAGCTCGGGAACGGGGGCGTCCAGCTCCCAGTCGCTGCAGTCCTGTTCGGTGAACAGGCTCAGCTGCTGCAACGACTCCTCGACCGGCAGCAACTCGTCGAGTTCGCGCTGCTTGGCTCTGGCCTCCTCCTCGGTGGAGCCGACGTAGGTGACCAGCCCGGGCATGATCCCGACGGCCCGGGGGTCGCGGCCGACCTGGCGGATCCGGGCTTTGACGTCGCTGTAGTACGCCTGGGCGCTGGGCAGGTCGTAGGCCACGGAGTAGATGGCCTCCGCGCGGCGGGACGCCAGCGTGCGGCCCTGCTCCGACGAGCCCGCTTGGAACAGCACCGGGTTGCCCTGGACCGGGCGCGGCACGTTCAGCGGACCGTCGACCTGGAAGTGCCGGCCCTTGTGGTCGATGGGGCGCACCAGGTCCGGGTCGGCGAAGACGCCGCTTCGGTCGTAGTGGATGGCCTTGTCGCTCCAGGAGTCCCAGAGCGCCAGTACCGCCTGTACGAACTCCTCGGCGCGCTCGTAGCGCTCCTGGTGTGCGGGCATCTGCTCGTACCCGTGGTTGCGGGCCTCGGTGTCGAACATGGACGTCACCACGTTCCAGCCGATCCGTCCCCCGCTGATGTGGTCCAGGGAGGCCAGCAGGCGTGCGGCGTGGAAGGGGGTGTAGAACGTGCTGGACACGGTGCTGACCAGCCCGATGCGGCTGGTGGCCCGGCTCATGGCCGACAGGGCGGTCAGGGGCTCGAGGAACCACCACGGGCCGCCGGCGACGTTGCCCGCGGCGTGGCCGTCGGCGAAGAACACCGCGTCCAGGCGCCCGCGTTCGGCGGTGCGGGCCAGTTCCTCGAAGTAGGTGATGTCGCCGACCCGTTCGGCGGGCGAGTCGGGGTGGCGCCAGGCGGCCTTGTGGTGGCCGCAGCCGAAGATGAACAGGTTGAGGTGCATCTGGCGTTCGGTGGGGGCGGCCATCAGTTCATCACCAGCCCGCCGTCGACGACGAGGTTCTGGCCGGTGACCGCGCGCGCCCAGGGGGAGGCGAAGTACAGGGCCGCGTCGGCGAACTCGGCCGGGGTGGTGACCCGGCGCAGCGGGGTGGTGGAGGCGATCATGTCGAACACCTCGTCGGGGGTGGCGGAGCTGGCGTCGGTGGTGCGCAGCAGGCCGCCGGAGACCATGTTGACGGTGATGCCGTCGGGTCCCAGGTCGTGGGCGAGCGTGCGGGTCAGCGACAGCAGGGCCGCCTTGGCCGCGGTGTAGTCGTGGTAAGGGACGACCGGCTGCTGGAACAGGTTGGTTCCCACGTTGATCACCCGGCCGAACTCCTGGCCGCGCATGGCGTCCAGGGCGGCCCGGACGGTGTTCAGGGCGCCGTGGACGGTTCCGCTGAACTGCTGGTCGAGGTGTTCGGGGGTGAGGGTGTCGGCGTGGGGCCGGGCGTCGCCGTTGAAGGTGAAGTCGGCGAGCGCGTTGTTGACGACGGTGGTGACCGGGGTGCCGAAGTGGTCCTGGGCGGCTTGGACCATCGCGGTGACCTGTTCGGGGTCGCGGACGTCGGCTTGCACGGCCAAGGCGCGGTCGGGGTGGGCGGTGGCGAGTTCTTTGGCGGCTTCGGCGCTGTGGAGGTAGTTGACCACCACGCGGGCGCCTTGGCCCAGGAAGGCCCGGGACAGGTGGGAGCCGAGTCCCCGGGCCCCGCCGGTGACGACGACGGTCTGCTGGTCGATGGGGAGCGCGGTGCGGGAGGAGCTCATCGGTGGCCTTTCTGACATGGGCGAAGGTGATCCCCTCGGCCACCGATGCCACCGGCCGTGTGCGGACATCCCTTCGCCAGCGTTACCTGGATCAGGTTCGACGGGTGTCATCTCAGCCCGGGAATTCGGTTCCGGGCACCCCGTGTCACTCCCGCTCAAGGTAGCCCATGGGTGCTGTCCCGGGCTACTCCTCACGCGCACGGCCTCACCCCATGGGAGGGCGGCTGTCGACTAGCCCCAGACCTCTTCGGCGGTCTCCACGATCAGGCGCAGCTTGGCCACCTGCTCGTCGTAGGTCAGGTCGTTGCCCTCGAAGGTCGAGGAGAAGCCGCACTGGGGCGACAGGCACAGCTGCTCCAGCGGCACGTGGCGGGCGGCCTCCTCGATGCGGCGCTTGAGTCCGTCCTTGCTCTCCAGCTCGCCCTTCTTGGTGGTGACCAGGCCCAGGACCACGTACTTGCCTTCGGGGACGAAGCGCAGGGGTTCGAAGCCGCCGGAGCGCTCGTCGTCGAACTCCAGGAAGAAGCCGTCCACGTCCAGCTCGTTGAAGAGCTCCTCGGCCACGTGGTCGTAGCCGCCGCTGGCCACCCACGAGGAGCGGAAGTTGCCGCGGCACATGTGGGTGGTGACGTTCATGCCGGTCGGCCGGTTGGCGAGTGCGGAGTTGAACTGGCGGATGTAGCGGGTGTGCAGCTGGTCGCCGTTGTCGCCGCGCTCGTCGATCATGCTGCGCTGTGAGGGGTCGTTGAGGTAGGCGAGGCTGGTGTCGTCCAGCTGCAGGTAGGTGCAGCCCAGCTCGCCGAGGGCGCGCACCTGGTCGGCGTAGGCCGCCGACAGGTCAGCCCAGAACTGTTCCTGGTCGGGGTAGACCTCGGGGTCGATGGCGGCCGAGCCGCCCCGGTAGTGGACCATGCTCGGCGAGGGGATGGTCAGCTTCGGGGTGTTGCGCGTGACGGTCTCCCGCAAAAAGGCGAAGGCGTCCCCGAAGATGGTGTGCTCGGACCGGATGCGTTCGGTGACCCGAAGCCCGGAGGGGGTGAACTCGATGTCCTCCTTCTCGTTGTGGAAGGTGACCTTGAGTTCGTCCTTGACCTTGGAGATCCCGCCGAGCTGGTAGATGAAGTCCATGTGCCAGGACCCGCGGCGGTGTTCCCCGTCGGTGGCCGACTGGAGCCCGGCCTCCTCCTGCATGCGCACGACGTCGCGGATGGAGTCGTCCTCGATTGCCCGCAGCTCCGCGTCGTCGATGCTGCCCGCGGCGTGCTCGGTGCGCGCCTTGAGCAGCCGTTCGGGCCGCAGCAGGCTGCCGACGTGGTCTGCGCGGAAGGGCGGTGTGGTTTTGCGTGCCATGTGGGGCTCGGCTTTCTGTCAACGGGGGCCGCGGCCAGCCGACACGTTCGCGCCCTCTGGCACGGTCACCGTCGGGGGCAGGGTGCCGAGCCACTTGGTGCGGGCACGGTTCCACCGTGTCCGGTTGCGCATAACCCAATTCGTGCGGAATGCGAACAATTGTTCTCTGAGTGAACCTATTGGATCTCCTACACGAGGTCAACCCTCAGACACGCCGGAAGGCGATCATCGCCAGCTCACCGGCCCGGCCCATGTGCGGGCCGCACGCCTCCGCCCCCGTGTCCCGCAGTACGGACACCAGCGATCGCCGGCCCCGTCGACCGCCGCAATGACGAGCGCCGCGGCTCGGTCGTTCAAGGATCCCGTACGTTCCCCGCCTCCAGGTGGCGTTTGGCCCGGGACATCTCCTCTGCGACCTCCCTCTGCAGCCGACCGCGCAGAAGGGGTTCGTAGAACCAGCGGAGGGCCGCCGGGAAGGTGAAGTTCAGCGTCCGGGTGACCTCGGTGCCGCCGGGGACCTCGCGGCAGACGAAGCTCGCGTGGAAGTGCGCCATCGCCCGGGCGATCCGGTTCCGCGGGGCCGGCGCGAGCGAGATGTCGACGCGTTCGCCCGGCGTGAGTTCGACGAGTTGGATGACCGGGGTCGGTGTGGGAAGGCCGCCGAGCGTGGGGCGGCACTTGAACTCGGTGACGTTGCCCTGGCGCCTGGCCCAGTGGACGGGGCGGATCTTGTCGTCCACGTGCTGGTAGCGCTCAATGTCCATGACCAGCTGTAGGAGATCGTCCGGAGCGCACCGGATGGTCTCGGTGGCTTGCGCGGTAACCATGGTGAGAGAGTACTCTCTCACCATGGAGTCAACAAGCCCTCGGTCTTCGACCAGCCGCGAGCGGTTCATCACCGAGGCCGCCCGCCTCTTCGCCGCCAAGGGCTACAAGGCCACGAGCGTCGCCGACATCCAGGTCGCCTGCGGGCTGACCCCCGGATCCGGCGCGCTCTACAAGCACTTCCGGTCCAAGCGAACCCTCCTGGACGCGGTGGTGCGCAGGCACAGCCGAACCCTCAGCAACGGTAGAAGCAGTTTCGAACGGGAGCTCCCGGAGAACCCCCACGACGCGCTACGCCTGATCGTGGACGAGACCTGGCGTGGCATCGAGCGCGACCGCGAGCTGCTCCGCATCATCCTGCGCGACCTCGACGGTGTCCCCGACCTCCTGGAGGAGATCTGGGCCGACATCGTCGCGGCCGTCTACACCGGCCTCTCCGACTGGCTGCGCGCGGAGTCCGCCCAGGGCAGGATCCACGTGGCCGACCCGCGCGCCACCGCGGCCGTCCTCATGGGATCGCTGACCTACTATCCGATCCTCGACGCGCTCATCGGCCACGTCCCCGGAGACGTCTCCGCCGAGTCCTACGCCGCCGCCTGGGTGGCCCACGCCGCGGCGACGCTCGGACTGCCCCCGGAGGAGCCGGTCGCACCTTCGGACGCCCCGTCCTGATCCGGCGCGGGGGCGGTCCACAACCATCAGCGGGAACCAGAACCGGATCGGCACAGTCAGACCCGTATGCGCAACCGAAGGGAGAGGAACGTGCTTGTCCGTGCGCTGTCCGGGGCGGCCGTCGGTGCTGTGCTCGGTGTCGTCACCGTCGCGATCGCGGCGGGGGCTACCGCAGCACTCTCGCACTTCACTCAGACGGCTCAGGAGATCCCCTACCTCTTCCAGGCCGCTTGGGCGGAAGCCGGTCAGCAGACTCAGCGGTACTACTCACCCGACGAAACGGGGATGCTGGCCGTGGTCCTGCTCTTCGCACTCGCGGGCGTGCTCTACGCCGTGTTCGCCAAGAGCGGGCAGCGCCGGAAGAGCAGCAGCAAGCAGTAGTGGCGGCCGGGCACGGTCCGGGAGCGTTGCTCAGGGACGCGGGGTGCGGGCGGCGGCCTCCACGAGCAGCTCGCGGAGGCCGGGCCGGTGGACGTCCGCGGCGGTGCGGAACTTGACGTGCCGCGCCTTCTTGCCGGTGCCTTCCAGCAGACCGCCCGGATCGAGGTCGGCGAGATCGGCGCCCTTGGCGAACATGAGGTTCACGTGCCCGGAGTGCACGGCGATGGCGGCGACCAGGTGCTTGTACGTGCCGGGCCTGTAGGTGTAGCCGATCAGCCTGGCCGAGGGGTCGGGCTCTTCGACCGCCCCCGGGACGGCATCGGCCGCGAGCCCACGCAGCAGGGTGACGATCTCGCCAACGTCCGCATCGAGGCCCCTGACCAGGTCCTCCGCGTCATCGCCCATGCCCCCGATCCTACGGGCACGGCCGCTGCCGTCCCAGGCCGCTCCGGCGTCAGTCCAGGTAGTTGCGTACCGTCTCGCGGATGGTGTCCGCGTGGTGGTAGATCTCGTCGACGGTGTCCACCGGGTGGCGGGTCTCGTTCTTGTCCGCGTCGAAGGTGCCCAGGTACTTCTTCGACTTGGCGTTGAAGTGCAGGCGCGCGATCGGTTTGCGGTTGTTGTCGTCGAACAGGATCGCGAAGTAGCTCTTGGAGTCGCGGTGGGCGATCCGCTGGGGCTTGACTTCGCTGCACGCGATCGCCTTGACCACCTGGAAGCCCTCCAGCTCCTCCAGGGTGGTCTCGATACCCGAGTCGGACTCCTCGACTTCTTCCTCGGCCTCCCCACTGTCGACGGGTTCCACCTCGACCTGCGGGCGCGTCGATTCCAGGGCGTTCTTCAGGCGGGCGTTGACCTGGTCGTCGAGGAAGGCGGAGGCGGCTTCTTGAACGAGCGGTGTGAACTGCTCCCGCGCCCGCTTGGTGAAGGGCTTGTCGTAGACGCGGCCAGCGAGGAACTTCACCCACTCGTCGTCGGGGTCGTGGAACTGCTCCGCCAGCGTGCGCTTGAGCGCGCCGAGGTACTTGAGTTTCTCCGCCGCGTCGATCACCGAGGTGAGGTCGAAGGAGGCCTTCGTGAGCTTGCGCAGTTCCGGGAGCAGGCTCTCGTCGACGTCGTTGAGGTCGAGCACCATGAACGGCTTGGAGTCCATGAGGTTTGAGGAGTCCAGGTCGGTGTAGAACTGGTACTCCGCCCCGTTGGTGAGGATCGCGATCCGCGCCTTGGTGACCGAGAAGTACCGGTAGAGCTGAGAGGCGTGTTCCGCCTTCAGGCCGTCGTCGACCTTCTTGCACTCGACGAGGATCTGCACCTCGTCGTCGTGCATGATGACGTAGTCGACCTTCTCCCCCTTCTTCACGCCGACGTCGGCGGTGAATTCGGGAACCACCTCGTGCGGATCGAAGACATCGTAGCCGAGCACGGTGGCAATGAACGGCATGACGAAGGCGTTCTTCGCCGCTTCTTCGGTCTGGATCACCTCGCGCTGCTTCTGCACCTTGGCGCTGAGCGCGGCGATCGTCTCTTCGAACTCCATACCGGACCCTTCACGGAAGTCTGACGGTGGGAAGTAGGACTGCGGTCGGAGACGCCCGGGAACGGGCCGGGTTCAGGACCAACGTCCTGTCGTTGAGCGGACCTCCGAAGCCAGGTAAACCCGGAGGTTCACAGCACCGTCCTGACTATCGAAGCCCGCGACGGCACCGCGTAACACATAGTACATGCTATGCGTGTGAACTTAGCTAACAATGAAATCTCAGGCGGCGGCGTGGCCGCCCGGGCGGGGAACTCCGGTCAGGGTTGGTCCGTCAGGCGCCGGGCACAAGCTTCGAGGTCCTGCTGCTGGACCAGATACGGCAGTGGGACACCGACCTGTCCGCCCTCGCCGGTTCCTGCCGTGTAACGGCCGCGCTCGATGACGGTGTCCCCGCTCCTGTTCTCCCGAACGGGCATGTAGCCCGCGCTCCGCAGCGCGGTGATCGTCTCTTTCGCTGATTTCGCACTGATCAGGACGGTGTCGGCGATCAGGCGCGGACGCAGGTCGCGCAAGGACCGGTCCGCCACCATCTCCCGGGCAAGGGCCGGGTCCGCGCACCGCACACAGCTGGCCGCGGCCGCCACCCGGATCCGCCCGTGGGCGCGGGCGGTGTCCTTGACCAGGTATTCCAGGGTCTGGGGCAGGGCGCCGTCCGCGGCCACCTCGGACAATTCTTCGAGGATTCGGTCGCCGGTGTACCCCTCGTCCAGGGCGCGGCCCACGGAGGTGGCGGACAGACGCCACACACTCGCGTACCCGTCACCTTCGCGGTCGGCGACGGTGGACAGGAGCTGTTCCAGCCGGGTCGCCGGGGTCCCCATGACCGTGGCGGTCAGGTCCCCCTGGAAGCGGACGGTGTCCTGCACCTCGGGCAGCAGGGTGTTCAAGGCTTCGGTCAGTGCCGCGTTCGTGCCGGTCAGTGCCCGTCCGATCGGGGTGAGCGCCCCGTGGGCGATCAACCCCACGCGTTCGGCCTCGCGTACGAGGTGAGCGGAGGGCACCATATTGTCCGCGACGAGGATGGCCGAGTCGCGGTACCAGGCTGCGACACCGACCAACGACCACAGCGGGCCGAGTGCCGGGATCTTCGTCCTGGCCAGCTTCTCCACCTCTGCCTGCCCGCTGATCCCCGTCCCGTATCCGTCGGGCAGGTCCGCCAGGGCCAGGAGCATGCCGGTGCGGAACGGGGCGACGCCCGGTTCCTCTTCCTCTGCCGGTACAGACGCTTCCCGGCCTGGCCGTGGGGTGGCGACGACGGGTAGTTCCGTCCAGGCACGGAGCAGAGCGGTCAGCCGCTCCGCCGGGCCGGCTCGGAACCAGGCACTGTCGGGTTGGTCCGCGGTGAGGGCCCGCTCGGTCGGGACGAGCGCCCCGGCCCGGTGGGCGAGTTCGATCCACAGGAAGGTGTGTTCCCGTGGCTGTCCCAGTGCGTCGGCGATGCGCTTCTGGTCGCGTGCGGTGATTCCGCCGCTCTTGCGCATGGTCAGCGGGGCACGGACGACTTCTGCCACCAGCCGGTCCACGGCGCCCAGGAATCCGAGCAGTGCGGCGCGGCCTTCGTCGCGCACCAGGGACTCGTCCACGGGTACCCGGCCGAGCTCGGGCGGGTGCGGGGTGAACGGCCTCGGGGTGCGCTCTTTGAGGTATTCGTCGATCTCCTGGGGCAGCATCGCCAGGTCCCGCTTGTACGGGTGCGGGACGACGAGCCCGCGCTCGGCGAGCCAATCGGTGTCGGGGTCGCCCGACCCTTCCGCGCGGAAGCGGAACTTGACCTCGAAGGGCGGGCCGCCGACGAAGCAGTGGGTGGCCAGGAGCTTCTCTTCGGCCGCGAGTGCCTTCAACAGGTCCTTCGCACCCGGAGGTGCCGTGTCGAACAGGTCCCGGAGCCTGCTGGGATCGGTCAGGGCGGCGACGACGTCCTGCTGCACCTCGTGGCGCCTGCGTGTGGGGTCCACCCCCAGGGCCAGCGCCACCCGGCGTACCTCCGGGACATTGTAGAGGGTGTCGAGTGCTTCCGAGACGCGGGGCGGCCGTATCCGGCTGTGTCCGAACTGCTCCACCAGTCCGGTGGCCAGGTGGTGGTCGCCTCGGCCGGTGGGCCAGGTGAGGGCTTGGGCGGAGAGTTCGGCGATGGCCGCCTCCGCCGCCCGCCGAGCGTCGTCACTGGGCAGGTCCAGCACTTCCAGGACCCGCAGCCAGTCCACGGTCAGACGTTCCCCGTGCCCGATGGCCTGCAGCGCCGTGGACACTGCGGGATCGTACCCGCCTTCCATAGGGTCGGTTACGGCGAGTTCGGCCGCCACCTTGAGGAGTTCGCCTTGGGCCTGGGTGAGTGTGTCCACTGCCCCGGGTCGGTGCAAGAGCTCGGAAAGGTTGGAGGAGAGGCGCATCGGTTCCGAACCGCGAAGCCTCTCGGGGAGGGTGCGCAGGGCGTCCGCGACGCGTTCGACCGGGAGGGTTCGCAGGTGCTCACGCAAGGCATAGACGCGGTTCATACATAAGACGGTAGCGACTCAGCCCGGCGGTTGTTACCCGCTTCCACACAACGCACTCACCAGAGTCCGCGCACGGGGCACATGCCGGTCGCACATGTCGGTCGCACCTGCCAGCAGGCGGCGGGCGCGGTCAGGCCTGGCGGGGCCAGGACTGCAGCGCGGCTCGTGCCAGCAGCTTCCCTTCGGCAGTCGGACGGGCGTCGCGTCCCCTGTCGTTCAGGGCGCCCAGGAAGAAAAGGACGTCGTGCGAATCGCGGACCAGGTCGAGCACCGCACCGCGTACCACGGACCAGCCTTCGGGTTGAAAGCTCCTCCACCCGAGCGCACTCAGGGCCCGGCCCACGGCCGTGAGCACGTCCTCCTCTCCCCCCGCTACCGCGAGCAGCAACAGCAACCCGCCGTGGGAGCTCCCGGAACGGATCTCGTCCACCGGGATCCGCTCGGCCAGGTGGGTCCACAGGGCGACCGGGTCGGCGGCCGCCTTCCGGCCCGCCGGGGTCACCATCAGCCGCCCCCGGTAGCGCCGGACCAGTTTCATCCGCTGCGCCGTCTCCCGAAAGTCTCGGACGGGCACGGTCTGTTCCTCGCGGTTGAGCTTGCCGCCCCAGGTCCCCCGAAGGCCCAGTACGTCCGCGGCCGCCTCGACGCTGGCGGGCCTGAAGTACCCGGCCTTGGTCAACTGCACCCCGTCCGGCCCCGCGTGGTCGAGAAGCCAGGCGTACGGGGCCACCATTCGGCGGGCCGTGTCCTCGTCGACCTCCACCGGGGTGTCGAGTCCGGCCCGCTCCACCATGGCCGTCAGCTCGCCCTCCGCACCGAAGAAGGAGGCGTCGGTGAGCAAGTCCGCCACGGGACCGGGCAGCTGTGCTTGTTGTCCCTGCCCGTCTGTGTCCCACAGTACCTGGGCCGGTCCGGGTTCGGGGAACAGGCGCTCGAGGTCCTTGTTGACCGCCGCTTTGTCGAAGGGGACGGGCTTCCAGGAGGAGGGGTCCTCGCCCTCGTCGCTGTGGGCGCGGAAGTCGGCCAGCGCCTCTTCGTGGTGGGGGTGGTCCCGGTGGTTGACCGCGTCCCAGAACTCGTAGCCGCCCACCCCTCCGCAGTCCTCGACCGGCGCGGGGCGGCGGCCGTCGGTGCATCTTGCCCGAGGGGTGTCGTCGGCCAGCGCGTCGGTCTTCTGGAGGGTGAGCACGTGATCCCAGCAGTCCCCGAAGTCGTACAGGTAGAAGAGCCGGTCCGCCTTGCGTTCGAGGACCTCGTCGAGGCGGACCTGCTCCTCCGGGAGTCCGGGTTCCCCTTCCTCCAGGTCGTAGGAGGACAGGAAGTGCGCCGTGTCGCGGTCGTAGAAGCGCTTGCCGCCCTTGCCGAACTTGTGCAGGTGGTCGTCGTCCCACGCGAACACGGCTTGGAGGACGTCGTGCACTTCGTCGAGGTAGAGGTCGGAGGCCAGCTCCAGGCGCCGCCACAGCGGGGGTGAAGTGCGCGCTAGCTCCACCCTCACCGTGAACAGGGCGGGCTCGTCGCGCCGGGGGAACAGGTTCGGGGTGAAGGATGCGGCTCCGAGGAACATAACTCGACCGTAGCGAGGATCCCGCGTGCGCGCGCCCCTTTGCCGGCTTCAAGCGCACCACCTGGAAATGCCAGGTCAGGGACCGGTCCGAGGTCCCAGGGGAGGCGGTCCAGCGCCCAGGTACCTTACGGAGTCGCTGTGGTCGGCGAGGGTCGAGGACGCCCCAGTGGTGGCCAGGTCCCACTCCGTGGCGCTCTGGTCGTGGGAGGCTGTGGCGAGCCGTCACCGAACGAAGGGGGCTCATGGCTGATGCGTGTCTCCCTGCTTGACCGCTCGCGGACGCGCAGTGGCGAGTCCGACGCGGAGACGATCGCGACGACTGTCGAGAGGGCAGTACGTGCGGAAGAACTTGGTTTGCACCGGTTCTGGACCGCCGAGCATCACGGGGTCCCAGGCATCGCCAGCGCGGCTCCCGCTGTACTGCTCGCGGCGATCGGTGCCCGCACACGCAGCATCCGCCTCGGCACGGGCGGGATCATGGTTCCCAACCACAGTCCGCTGGTGGTCGCCGAGCAGGCGCTGCTGCTTGAGGCGCTCTCCCCCGGAAGAATCGACCTGGGGCTGGGCGGCTCGCTCGGCTTCACCGCTCCGATCCGGCGTGCGCTCGGGCGCACCGCCCTGCGCGAGGGCGAGTACCCGGCTGACGTCGAGAAGATCCAGCGGTATCTGAGTGGACGGGCCGAGATCACCGCCCGGCCCAGTGTCGGTCCTCCGCCGGTATTCCTGCTCGCCGTCCAGGGCGGGTTGTCCCTCGCCGCCGACCTGGGACTTCCGGCGGTGATCGGAGGGCCGGTTCTTCGTGACGCGGACAGACTGGCCGCGTACTTCGAGGATTTCCGTCCGAGCCCGACTGCGTCTGCTCCCTACCTGGTGGTGTCTGTGGACATCGCCGTCGCGGAGACCGCGGAGCGCGCCCGCGACCTGCTGTTGCCCGAAGCCTGGGCGTTCGCGGACTCCCGGGATGTCGGAGAGTTCCGCGCGCTCCAGCCCGTCGAGGAAGTGCGCCGGTTGCTCAGCGACTCGAGCAGCGCAAAGAAGGTCAAAGCGGTGAACGACTCGATGGACGCCGCGATCGCCGGCACCCCGGATCAGGTGGCGGACTCACTCACCGGCCTTCTCGAGCGAACCGGTGCCTCTGAGGTTCTCGCGAGCGTCAGCACCTACGATCGCGACGCAGTCAGAAGAACCGATGAGTTCCTCGCTTCCCTCCAGGTTCCGTAGTAAGCCACACCAGACCCGTTCGGCCCCGCCTTCTTGGAGTGAGCAGGCGGGGCCTCGTACTTGGCGAGTCAGGACGAAGTATGCCGGGGGCCGTGGCCGGGCGGCGGGTTGAGGGCAGAGCGGAAGTTCACGCCGTCAACCAACGGGTTCTCCAGCGAAACACCAGCTCCTGCCATCCGATCGTAGATCTCCAGGATCAACTCTTTCGTGCGGTAGGTACCGAACTTCGCCTCGTCCTTCCTCTTCACGACCGGGAAGGTCTCCATGATGTAGTCCACGTCATCGCGGCCGATCTCATACAGGTGGAAGAACAGCGCGTCCAATTCAGCGCGCATGATGGCGCGACGGTCGTCATCCCAGTGGAAGGGCGGCCCCTGGTCTCCGAGGTCATACGCGAACGGGACCATGTCATACGCAGTGCAGGTCAGCTCGACAACTCTTGACGAGATGAATCCTGACCATCGGGACAACTGCTCAGGACCCAGAACAGGGAGCTGGTAGGCAATATAGAAATTGAGATGCGTTCCACCAACTTTCGGGCGAGCGCAGTAATCAAACACGAACGACGAAGTACAGGCGACGAAGTCCGCCACCGATCCATTGTCCGCAAGCTCGAGGAATGATACCGGAAGATTGTTACCGACAGCAGCCCTGGGGAATGCGCCGATAATAGCAGTCCGCTCATCCGTGGAACGGCAGATATCACGCCATCCGAGGAGCCATTTTCGCTCCCACCCAGCTGCACCCAACCTAGTCTGTACTCCGGAGCCCGCAAGCGACTCCGCGCCCCGGCCAACCTCACCGTTGACAGCTCCTAGCTCTGAAACCCAGTAGCGCGGAATGACGGAGGAATCCGGATCCATCTTCTCTTCAAGGGTGAGATCGCGCGTATTTCCCTCGTCAGTGAACGTGGCCCACCGGTGGTCGTAGTGGTGGAGCATTTTGGCCTCGTACAGGGGCAGCATCCTCTGCCCGTCCTTGACGAAGACGTTCCCTTCCAGGCCCCAGCCTTCCTTTTCAAGGTCCTCGCGGACGCGGAACTTATCCGAATCCGTGTTCATCATGAACATCAGCTGGAAGCTGATCCCCCAGGGGTTGCCTTCCGGATCACCTTCTCTCACCAGGACCGGAACCCGCTGATAGATCCCCAGGGTGATCTCGGCGTCCCGCCGGGACCGGATGACCGGGCTCGTTCCCGTGTTCGGGTTGAGTAGCGCGATCTCCTCGGGGGCCATGGCGAACGACTTATCGGCACTACCAAGTTCGACCGGGTCCTGCAGGAAGAACGCGAAAGACGCCGCAGGCTCCCTCCGCGCACGTCCAACCAAGGACAGGATGCAAAACTTGAACGACCGGTGCACGGCTGAGAACAGAGGGGACGAATTCTCAAAATCGTAGAGAGCCGATATCGAACCGTTCCGCACCAGATCACTGAAGAAGTGCTGGTTGAACGAATCCGTCGCGATGCCAGAGGGAACGATCTGCGCTGACCTCCCGTGGGCCGACACCAGATTCCGCGCTTCCTCCGCGAACAGGGAATAGGTGTTGAGGCGCCCATAGGAGGTCAGGGGAAACTGTCCCGATGCGTGAGCGAAATGCTTGAAACCATCGTTGGCTCGTTTCGCTTCCCGGTACTCGTTGAAGAGCCCCGGGTTCTCCTGTTCCAGGTTCCGGATCATCCGATCGCGAGCGGTCATATTCGCGGCTTCCGCAATGTCTGCCTGCCTGGATCCGAAGAACTCACGTGCGTCCACCTGCACCTGGTCCCACGGAGGATTCCCGACCACACAGTCGAACCCGCCGGACCAGCCGGTTCCCTCATCCGCCTCTGCGCCACCAGCCGAAGCGAAAACGTCCGGGAACTCCAGGTGCCAGTGGAAGAACCGGTACTGATCGCTCAGCGAACCGATCTCCTCCACCGTGCTAAACGGCGCCCCGTAACCCTCCTTGGCCTTGGACAGGTGACGGAAGACCTCCTGTGTGACGGCACGCGGCGCATCCGCAGTCTTACGCCACATGAACGCGGCGCACCAGGCGTCGGCCATCCGCTTGTCGCGCACGTACTCGTCCGAGTCGGCCCACTCCCGGTATGCGGCCTCCTGACGGTGTACCTGGCCCAGAGAACCAGCGGTAATACCGGTGATCTGTTCCAACCGCTGAGCGTGGACGGTGTTGTCGACCTGCACCGCCTCGTCGTCGATATCGAAGAGGCCGATCCGGCCGCCGCGCTCGTCCTTGTTGGTCTTGGCGAGGAACCGCGCGTGCTTCTTGTCGTCGCCTTCGATGGGTTTGAACGCCTCGTCGGGAATGCCGTCCCGCAGCAGCTTCGGGCTCGCGCCAATCAGCGCGTTGCCGTGCTTGACGTGCGCGTCCAGGAAACTCAACGGCTTTCCGGGCTCCAACGCCTCCAGCCACAGCGAGACCTTGGCCAACTCCACCGCCATCGGGTTGAGGTCCACCCCGTAGATGCAGCGCGCCACCACCTCGTGCATCGCCGCGCGGACAGCATCCACGGTCGGCTCGGGGTTACCCTCCCGCACCGCGGCGACCTTCTTGGCGATCCTCCGCGCCGCCGCCACCAGGAAATGCCCGGACCCACAGGCCGGGTCGCAGACGGTCAGCTTCAGCAGCTCACTGACGATCGCCTCGGCTTCATCCGCCTGGCCTGCCGCGCTCGCCTCAACCGATCCCCGCTTGATCGCCTCTTCGATGACCGGGTCCAGCGAGGAATCCAGCAACGTCTCGATCAGCGAAGAAGGCGTGTAATACGACCCCGTCGTCTTACGGTCGTTGCCCGCCAGCTCCACCAGCTCGAAGCTCCGCTCAGCGGCGCTGTGCTTGGGCACCAGCTCCAGCAGCGACTCGTAGACCGAACCCAGCTCGTCGGCGTCCAGGTTCCGGTAGTCCACCGAGCGCCACCGTTTGGAAGCCGGGTCACGCACCTGCGCCAAGTGCCGGACAGCCCCCAGCAGCGCATCGTTGGACAGCTCCAGGCCCCGCAACGGAGCATCAGCCTCAGTATCAGTGAACAGCCCGCCCAACCTAGGCAGAGCGAGCTCGGGCCGACCGTTCACATCACCCAGGGCATCCAGCACGATCTTCAGCGCCCGGTACTGATCGCCGTGCGCGGTACCCCGACGGCGGCGCGCGTGACCACGCAGCCGCTCGGATGAGAAGTACTTGGCGTAGCGCTCCCTGGCCTGTTCCGGAGCCTGCGGCGGGTGCAGGGCGCCCCGGTCCTCGGCCACGAACAGGAACAGCAGCCGGTAGACCATCCGCAACAGTGCCGCGTGCAGTTCCCGGGTGTCCAGGTTCTCGCGCAGGTGCCCGTTGGCCGGATGCTTGAGGAAACCCGTACCCAGCGTCGTGATGGCCTCCTGCACCCCCTTGCGCAGCTGCTCCAGGGCCCGCGTACCCGAGGTGATGGCATCGGTGCGCCACTTCTCCAACCAGCACGTCGTCGGCGGCTCACCCTCCCTGGTCTGGAACCGCGAGGCGTGCAGCAGCCGGTAGAGCAGCACGAACTCACTGAACAGCTCGCCGTCGAAGATCGCCTCCAGGTCGAACTCGACATACGACGCCGTCGCCAGCGCGCTGGAGTCGCGCAGCAACCGCACCTGCCGCCCATTGGTCACCACCGCCCACAAGTGGTCAGCGGTCCGGTTCAACGCCTCCTGCACCAACGACTGCGGCGGAACCGTGCCCGCTCCCCCGGGCCGCCGGTCCAACTCGGTCCCCCACACCGGAACATGGATCGGCACGTGCTGCCACCGGTGGCTGAGCGGGAAGACCTTCTCCGGATCGTCGTCAGCGGCGATCCCGCCCGAACCCACCTCACCCAGACGGCCGAAGCCCAGCTCGTCGAAGAGCGGCAGCACCCACTGGGACAGGGCCAGACCGGTCGGGTCACCGGCCGGAGTACCGTCACTGTCCGCCGGAAGCTGCCTGCGCAACTCCTTCCACACCGACCTGAGGAACTCCCAGTGCCGCTCAGCGTCATCGCTCACCGAACGCGAACCCACCACCCCGTAGTCCGCAGGCTTGGAGCCGGGCACGTCCTTGCCCCCGGCGATGCGCACCAGCATGTCGGCGGGCAGCAACCCGCCCACCGTGTGCACGGCGGTGAACACCTGATTCTTAGCGATGGCGGACATCAGGCGGCACCTCCGGCGGGGGCAGCGGCATGAGCCACGGGCAGGTAGACGTAGGCCCCGAGGATGTCGGCGCCTTCCTGGGGTTCGACCTTCAACCCCCGGCGGATCTCACCGGAGACTCCGCGCACCCGGCGGTGGGAGTCGGCGAGCTCCTCGGCGAGTTCGCGGCCGTAGGCGTCCAGGTGGTCCGAAAGCGCGGGCAGGCCCTCCAGGACCCGGCCCATGCGGCGCTTGGCCGGTTCCGGTTCGGTATTGGCGTCCGGCTGGACGGTCAGCAGCGCGGTGGCCTCTTCCGAGCTCAGCCACTCGGCGCGGTCGGGCGCACCGCGGAAGGCCAGCAGCCGGGCGTCCTCGGCCACGAGCTGCCGGGTTCCGTGCCGGGAGGGCAGGGTCAGGTGGAAGCGGTAGCGCACCAGTAGCAGGGTGGTGGCCTTCTCCACGGCCTTGGTGCGGACCACCCCGCAGCGACGGGCGGGCCGGGCCCCTGCGGTGGCGGGGTCCAGGGCGGCGTCAAGCACGTGGGAGGCCAGGGCGCCCACCATCGGGTCGGTGCGCACCAGGGCGGCCTCGCCCCTGGCGGTGGCGGTGGTGTCCCGGAAGGGGAAGGGCGGGAAGGGCTGGTCCGGGTCCACGGCCTTGCCCAGCACGGGGGTGAGGGCGTCGCGCAGACCCACCGGGGTGCCGGACACCTCGGCGAGGAAGCCGTCCGGGGCCGGGCGCAGGACCGCCTCCAGCTCCCGCAGCGAGGTCTCCACGAACGCGCGGACCTCCTCGCTGCCGCCCAGGGCCTCGCGGACGGCGGTGACCTCGCGGGCCACCTCTTCGGGGTGGATGGCGCGCTGGGCGTACTTGGAGCGGGAGAGCTTCTCCCGGTCGGCGGCGGACTTCCACTCGGCGTCGAGCTCGTCGGCACGGGCGGTGAGTTCGTCGGTGCCGAACAGGGCCTCCTGCTCGCCGGAGCGGGAGCGCACCAGCAGCCAGTCGACGATGGCGTCCGTGACTCCGGCGGACGACTCGTCGGGCACCGACACCGCGATACCGATGTCCTTGCGGATCTGGCGGTACTTGCGCAGCACCTCCAGGACGTTGCCGTCGATGCCGTTGTCCTCGCCGTACAGGGTGACGACGCGGACTTCGTCCCGCCGCTGTCCGTACCGGTCGACGCGGCCCTCGCGCTGGTCGTGGCGGTTGGGGTTCCACGCCAGGTCGTAGTGGACGACGGCGTCGAAGTAGTGCTGGAGGTTGACGCCCTCGGACAGGCAGTCGGTGGCGACCAGGACCCTGCGGCTCTGCGTACCGGTTCCCGCTGTGCCCGCGCCCTCAGCTCCCTCGTCGCCCCCACCCTGGGCCTCGGCCTCGCGGGCTGCCTCGGCTGCGGCCTCCTCCGCGAGCTCCTCGATGCGCTGGACGCGCTGCTGCGGAGAGAGGGTGCCGGTGACCGACTTGACGGTGGTCTTCCAACCGGGCCTGCCGTCCTTGGCTCGCCCGTTGAGCTTGTTGTCCAGGTGCTCGGCCACGTATTCGGCGGTGTCGATGTAGCGGCAGAAGACGACGGGGTTGTAGCCGTCGGCCAGCAGGTCCTTGAGGTGCTTGACCAGGGCCTTGAGCTTGGCGTCCTTGACGGGGCCCTCCTGCTGCCCGGCCCGCTCGGCCAACAGCAGCAGCGGGTGCTCGGTCTGCCCCTCCTCCTCGTCGGCCTTGGCACCGGGGGCGGTGTCCATGCCCTCCAGCTGGTCGGAGTCGACGGAGTCACGGACCAGCGGGGCGCCGAGTTCGTCGGCCTCCTTCGCCGTCTTGGCAAGGGCGGCCGCGGAACGGGTGGTGAGGGTCTTGGCGGCGGCCCGAGGGGAGGAGACCAGGGCGCGCAGGATGGCGATCGCCGACCACCAGGCGATCCGGTAGTTGCGCCCGCCGGGCGCCCCGGCCTGTTCCACGCGCTCGCTGGCGTAGGCGATGGCGTCCTCGAGCAGCTTCTTGTACTCGGGGGCGAGCTTGTACTTCTCGTCCTTGAACTGGCGGTCGGACGGGAAGGCGGTCTTCTCCGCGAGGGAGTCGTCGGCCAGGCCGTCACCTTCGCGGGTCAGGTACTGGCGCACGTCGGCGCGCTTGCGCTGCACGAAGTGGCGGGCGAGGAGTCCCCGCCCGGCGCGGGTGTCGAAGTCGGCGGTGGCCAGCTCCGGGTTGACCAGCCCGAGCAGTTTCCGGAAGGCCGATTCCTTGCCGCTGTGCGGGGTGGCGGTGACCAGCAGCAGATGGCGCTCGGGGTCGGCGGCGACCTTCTGCAGGAGCTCGTAGCGCAGCTGGTTCTGGTGGGCCTTGGCGTCGTCGGCGGACACGCAGGTGTGCGCCTCGTCCACGATCACCAGATCCGGGCAGTGGCGGACGAAGTCGTCGCGGTGCCGGGTGGACTTGATGAAGTCGGTGGAGATGATGACGTGCTTGTGCTTGTCGAACAGCGACTGCCCCAGGTCCAGGCCGCGCTCCAGGCGCGAGACCGTGGAGGCGAGCACCGGCTCGGCGTCGATGTTGAACTTGGTGCGCAGCTCCTCCTGCCACTGCTCGGCCAGCGCCGGGGAGCACAGCACCGCCAGGCCCTCGGCCTCGCCCTGGGCGAGGAGCTCGGAGGCGACCAGCCCGGCCTCGATGGTCTTGCCGATACCCACGTCGTCGCTGATGAGCATGCGCACGGTCTGCTGGCGCAACGCCATGAGCAGCGGCACCAGCTGGTAGGCGCGCGGCTGCACGGCCATACCGGCCAGGGAGCGGAAGGGCCCGGCGCCGGACCGGAAGCCGATGCGCAGGGCCGAGCGCAGCAGCCCGGCGGCTTCGGCGTTGCCCAGGTCGGCGGGGTCGGGGGCGTCGAAGGTGGCCGCGGAGACCTCCTCGAAGGCTGGGAAGAGCGCGGCCACGTCGTCGTCGCTGCCGCCCAGGGGGCGCAGCACGAGCATGTCGGCGGCGCTCTCGGGGAGCACCACCCATTCGCGGCCCCGGGCCGAGACCAGGGAGCCGGGCGCGTACGTGGTGGTCATGTGGCGGAGTTCCTCGTTCCTCACGGGGGTTTCGCGGGAGGTCTGCGTTCGGGCTTCCGTGATGTTGCTACCAGGATCTCTACCGGCGCCTCTGGTTCCAGCGGTTTCGGGCCTCTGGTAGCGAGATCACGCCCGCCATGCCCTCCGTGTTTACACCGCAAACAAACTGGCCTGGGGAAGCATTGGTGATCCGTGTACTGTGATCCCCATGGACTCCCGCGCCCAGGCCGACACCGAAGAACAGCAGATCAACGCCGCCGACATCGCTCGGCTGGCCGGGGTGACCCGCGCTGCCGTGTCCAACTGGCGGCGCCGCCACGACGGCTTCCCCGCCCCCAGCGGCGGCACCTCGTCCAGCCCGCTCTTCCCGCTGAGCGAGGTCCGCGCGTGGCTGGACAGCCAGAGCAAGGGCGCCCAGGAGTCCCCCGAGGTCCGGCTGTGGCACACCCTGCGCGGCGACTACCCGAGCAACATGCTCGGCGGGCTGGCCGACGTCGCCGAATACCTGGAAGGGAAGGGCCCGGGGGCGCTCAGCGCGGCCGCCACCGACCTCGCCCGCGCGCTGGCCGACGAGAGCTCCCCGGCTCAGATCACCCGTGCGCTCGCCGAGCGCTTCCTCAATTCCAACGAGCGCTCCGGAACGGCGTCGGCCTCCACCACCCGGCTCATCCGGGCCCTGGCCAAGCTCACCGACCCCAACGCCGCCAGTGTGTTCGACCCGGCCTGCGGGACCGGCGCGCTCCTGTTCGCGCTGGGCGAGCCCGACGCCTACCGCGCCGGCCAGGACCTCACCCCCGAAGCGGTCCGTTTCGCCACGGCGCGGGCCGCACTGGAGGGCGGCGGAACGGTCGACATCCGCGAAGGGGACTCCCTGCGCTCAGACCAGTGGCCCGGACACCAGGCCGCGCTCGTGGCGTGCGACCCCCCGACTTCCAGCACCGACTGGGGCCGGGAGGAACTCCTCATGGATCCGCGGTGGGAATTGGCGCTGCCACCCAAAGTGGAGAGCGAACTGGCCTGGCTCCAGCACGCCTACGCCCACACCGCCCCGGGCGGGCAGACCGCGATGGTCGTGTCCACCTCCTGCGCCTACCGGCGGACCGGCCGCCGCATCCGCGCGGAACTGGTGCGGCGCGGCCTGCTCACGGACGTCATCGCCCTGCCCGGCGGGCTGGCCGCCGCCCACGCGCAACCGGTGCACCTGTGGTTGCTCCGCCGCCCCTTCGACGACCGGGACACCGCCGCCTCGGTGCGCATGTGGGACCTCACCGGCATCGACCCCGACAGCCCTTGGGAACTCCACGAGGGCGCGAAGGCCGTGGTTCCGCTCATCGAACTGCTCGACGACGAGGTCGACCTGACCCCGGCCAAGTACCTGGCCCCCGACCTCAGCGACCTGCCCGAGGCCTTCGAGACGACCCGTGAACAGCTACGCCGCGCCTCCGGCGCACTCGACGGCCTCCTGCCCGCGCTGAGCGGCGGCGTCGCCCCGGGGACGGTCACGGGGACCCAGATCAAGGTTTCCGACCTGATCGACGCCGGCCTGGTGGAGCTGGAAGGGGACCGTCTGCGGGCCACGGACGACCGGGTGGACGCCGACTTCCTCAACGGGTTCCTGCACAGCCCGGCCAACACCCGCCGGTCCACGAGCGCCAGCGGCACTTTCCGCACCGACGCCCGCGCCGCCCGGATCCCGCAGATGAGCGTCGAGGAACAGCGCCGCTACGGGGCCGCCTTCCGCGCCGTGGCCGAGTTCGAGCGCAGGGCCAAGGAGCTGGCGGCCGCGGCCGACCAGGCGGCCAAGCTGGCCAGGGAAGGACTGACCTCGGGGGCCCTGGCCCCGGAAGAGGATTCCTGACCGCAAGGTCCCTGCCCCTCGGGGCAGGGCGGGACCGGCCGGGGTGAGCGCAGTTGGCCTGGCCCGGGTCAGCGGGCGGAGACAGCAGGCGGAGACAGCTGTCAGAGCCTGGTGACACAGGGGTCAGGAGCGGGTCCACTCCCCGCAGCTCCTCGTCTCGAAGGCCACGTCCGACGCGGCGATCGTGACGACCTGCTGCCCGCCACCGAAGTGGTTGGCGATGACGGCGTCAAGGGAGCCGTCGGTGCTGGACAGCCGAGCCCAGTAGCAGCTCGATCCACCGTCAGCCCGGTAGGTGCCCGGGGAGATCTCGTCGTCGACCATGAACGTACCGGTGCCGGGGAAACTGTTCTCCTCCGCTTCGGTCTCCAACCCGGTGACCTCGGCTTCCCGGTCGTCGAGCTCCTCCTCGCGCTCGTCCATGTCCTCCTCGCGCTGCTCGAGGTCGTCGGTGCGCTCGCCGATGTCCTCCTCACGGTCGTCCAGCTCGCCTTCGCGCTCGTCGAGCTCCCGGAAAGGACTCTCCAGCTGGGTCACCTGCTCGCGCAGGTCGCTGATCGTGTCCTATTAGTCGGTCTCCAGGGCTTGGGCGTCGTCGAGCTCGAGGGAAACAGCCTCGTGCTCCTCCGCCAGGTCCGTGTACACGTGAGCACGCTCCGGAGACCGGAACGCCCACCCCAGCACGATCCCCAACCCCAAGGAACCGGCCACGACCGCCACGAGCGGAAGCCGCAGCTTCGAGACCCAGTTCCACCTTCCCGACCAGCTCTTACCCGCAGGTTCGGTGTTCTCCCCAGACATGACCGTTCACCACTCTTCTGTGCTCCTCAGTAGCTCTGCGCACTGTGCAGATGGGATTCCACAGTATCCCCAGGCCACTTAGCTTTCAAGTGAAAGCTATGTAAACAGTCCATCGTGCACAGTACGCATACTCAGACCAGGGAACGTAGGACGGCCATAGCCCCGGCGGATACGCATCACCTCTGGTGAACACCGGGTTCCACCCGATCGACGGAGCCCTCTGGTTGCGCGACCAGGGGGCGGATGAGCGGCTGGTGTGTTTGGTGGCCCACCACACCGGAGCCTTCTTCGAGGCCGAGCTTCGGGGTTTGTCCCAGTACTTGGAGGCCTTCAGCAGGGAGGAGTCTGCGACCGCCGACGCCCTGTGGTACGCGGATCTGACCAGCGGGCCCGACGGCCGCCCCAGCACGTTCGAGGCACGGGTAGCGGAGATCCTCACCCGCTACGAACCCGGCTCTGTGGTGCACGAGTCCGTTTCCGAGGCCAGACCGGCCCTCTCTGCCGCGGTACACAGAACCCTTGAGCGGCTGGCTGATCACCCCAGGTAGGGCACTGCCCGGCCCTCCAGCGCGTGCCGCACCCGCAAGGCCATCGACGGATGCATCCCGTAGTCGGCCACGCTCTCGGGTTCGGCCCACAACACCCGTGTCGACTCGCTGCTCGGAGTCGGCTCCCCACCCGTGGCGCGTGCCCGGAACACGAAGGAGCACTCCTGGCGGCACTCGCCGTCGCTGGTGTAGTAGATGAGGTGTCCCGGGTCGGTGTACATCCCCACGAACCCGGTCACCTCGCAGTGGACGCCGGTCTCCTCCAGGGTCTCGCGCACCGCGCACTCGGCCAGGCGTTCTCCGGGGTCCATCCCGCCGCCGGGCATCGCCCAGTTGCCGTTGTCGCTGCGGCGGATCAACAGCAGCCTCCCCGAGCCATCGAACACCGCCGCGTTCGCAGAGGGCACCAGGCTGTTGGGCTCAGGCGCAGCCGGGTCGTCGAGGTAGTCGATTCGTCGTCCCAAGGGGTCAGGTACCTTCCTACAAGCCGGAGTCAGCAGGCCCGCTCAGGCATTGAGCCCAAGCCAGCTGGCGAAGTGCGCGATGCCGTCAGAGGAACACCGCTGTTCGGAGAGGTTCACATGGACCGTCTCCTGAACGCGCGGGAGCGGGTGCGGACCCGGAGGCGTCAGGTTGTCGCTCTGCCCTCTGCACGAGTGGCTGCCAGCCGGTCCGGGTCAGTGCCTGGATTCCCGTGTACCGGTTCCCCTGCCCGGGAGTAGCCGCACACCGGCGGACAATATCTCGCCTCCGCACCGGTCACCGGTCGGTGATCCGGGTCGCGTAGAGGTACAGAAGCGCGTTCATGGAGGTGCCGCTGACGATCTCCCGCTTACGCACGAGATCCGGGATCTGGTCGATCGGAACCCAGTCCAGACGCTCGGCCTCCCAATCCTCCTCGGGCTCGCCGATCTGTTCAGCACTGTCGGACACGAAAATGTGGTGCTCGCTGTCCGAGATACCGCTCGAGGGCTGGGTGTAGAGCAGTGGACGCAGAGGCCCCGGACGCCATCCGGTCTCTTCCTCGACCTCGCGTGCTGCCGCGTCCTTGGGAAGCTCACCTGCCTTGATGCCGCCGATGGGAATCTCGTAACCCCAGGTGTCGGTAATGAAGCGATGACGCCACATGAGCAGAACGTTCCCCTGCCCTTCGAGCACGACGGCTCCTGCCCCAGGGGCAGAGCGGATGACCCGGTGAGCCAGGTGTCGGCCTCCAGTGATTTCCACGTCCGCGAGCCGGATATCGAGCCACTGGTCGGTGTAGAGGGGCTTCTCCGAGTGGACGGTCCAGCGCATGCGGGGTCTCCCTGGGGCTCGCGGTCTACAACCATCAGGCAAGCACAGCTCCAGCATGAGTTGTCCATCGGCCTGTTCGACGAAGTCCAGCACGTCCGGCATCCCCACGGGAGTGGTCGGCTGGAGCCGGTCGACCAGTTGGGCGGGGCGGTCACTGCTAAAACATCTGCTTGACGCGGGACGGCCCCTCGAAGTCGGCGGGGACCGCGTCCATCAACACTTCGTTGACCCGCTGTCCGAGCCACATGTTCGAGTCGCGGCGCATGCCCTGCTTCACGAACCCTGCTTTCTCATAGGCACGAATCGCACCGGCATTCACTTCGATCACGGTCAGCCAGACACACGCCATGTTCGCGACATGGAAGGCGTAGTCCAGGACGAGCCGTGTGGCTTCGGTGCCGACTCCACGCCCACGGTGTTCCGGGTCGAGGGAAACGATGTACTCCGCGTTGCCCCGTGCTTTGTCCATGGCGAGTTTCGCCAGACCCACCGGTGCCACCGGTTCCTGTGCGAGGTCGTAAATCGTGAATCGAATCTCGTCGCTGCTTCCACCGTCGACGAGGATCGCCCGTGTGGTTCTCATGGGCTGCGGACTCTGCCGGTTGTACCCCACGATGGTGGGGATCTGCTGCTCCAGGCGCCAGTACGTTTCGAGGAGGTCCTCTCGGATCGGCCCCAGGCCCGCCTTCTCTCCTCGAAGCCAGATCCACGGAGGGGTCTCATCACTCATGTACGTTCCTTGTTCGTTTCGGATGTGATGGTCAGGAGCTTCGCGCACCGCGATGTGCTCTCGGGTTCGGACACCGGTACGCCATCGAGGGAGACCCAGGCGTGCAGGACGAGAGGCTCACAGCGCTCCGTGATGCCAAGTGACGGATCGCGTTCATGGACTCCTCGAACGACACCGCTGAGGCCGCGTTAAGAAGCCTCGCCCGATTTCGTGGATGAGGCTCCTCATTTCCGGTTGGTGCGGTCGCGCCTACAGCGGAATCTCCGCGATCGTGAGGTCAAGGTCACGGATCATCACCTCGCTCAGCTGCCGGAGCTGGATCTCCGTCACCTTCGCGCCGTGGAGCGAGGCCAGTCCGGACAGGTTCGACAGGTCGCTGCCGCGTAGGTCGGCGCCGGACATCTTGGTGCTCTTGACGTCCGCGCCGAAGGCGCAGTCGTCGAACACCGCGTCCCGGAGGTCGCTTCCGATGATCTCCGCTTCCTTGAAGGAACAGCCGACAAACGCCACGTCACCGGAGACCTTGACCTGTTCCCACCTCGCGTAGTCGAACTGGCAGCCCTCGAAGAGCACGTCCGTCATCGAAACGCGCCCCAGGGACACCCCCATCAGGCGCGAGCCCTGGAACCGGCACCTGCTCAGGGTGACGTCCACCAAGCGATGCGAGGTCAGGTCGAGGTAGGTGAAGTGGGCGTTGGCGACCTTCTCCTCCTCCAACGGGTCGGGGTAGGGCCAGGCTCGCACCGCAGGCTCGTCATCGCTGGGCAGGAGCACTTTCGCGCCCCGGATCTCGGCGGTCTCCACAGGTTTCCCCTACTTCTTCCAGTTGTCCCAGGTCGAACGGTTGTCCCACGGACCGCCTCCGACGTTGTCCCAGGTGTCGCGGTTGTCGAACATCCCCACGGGAGTGGTCGGCCGGAGCCGGTTGCCCAGGTCGGCGGCGCGGTCTCATCACTCATGTACGTTCCATGTTCGTTTCGGATGTGATGGTCAGGAGTACACAGAGCTCAGGGACATGACGCGAATCGATCATGCCCCTGAGAGTTCGTCCGTTTCACGGAGTGAGCTGTGCTCAGGTCCGTTCAACAATCAGAGCGCCGCCGGTGAAGGCGACCCACTCCGCCGAGGTGAGCACCATAACCGTGCTGCGGGGGTTTTTGGAGTCGCGCAGCCCCACCGCGTCGGGGGTGTGAGCGGTGAGGGCGACCTCGACGCAGTCGCCGGTTCCGCTGCCGCTGGCCTTACGGAAGTCGCTGTCCTGGAAAAGGGGGGTCATAGATCAGCCTCCTGGGTGTGGTGTCCGGACCCGACCTGTGCTTGGAGCCCGGCCCGGGCCAGGTACTGCCTGAGGGAAACGGCGTGGGACCGGCAGACCTCCCGCCAGTGCGCGTGTTCACGCACTACTTGCCGATTAGTGGACACTTCGACGTGGGACAAGCTGCCGGCGGCGTCATAGACCATGGTTCCGGTGCGCTCGTCATCGAAGAGCCAGTAGTCCACATCAGGAACCCCCAGCTCGTGTGCGGTCGAGCGCGGCAGGACCGCGATCTCCTCCCCGATCTCGGCGTTCAACGGGTACGCGCAGGTCATCTCGAAGGTGACGTATTCGGTCAGAGGCTCACTGACAACGTGCACCCGATCGATGGAGGCACCCCTGTGCCTGATGGAGCGGACCCGCGCAGCCCAGGGATCCAGCCATGACGGGTCCTGGGGAAGTCCCGCACGGAACCTCTCCAAGGGGGAGCGTTCGCTGGCGGAGTCGTAGAAGTCCAGGGTTTCCAACCGGAAGACCTGATGTCGGAAGTCGTTGAAGGTGCGGAGGAAGTCGGGCATCGCCATCTTGGTCACTGCGCTGCTCCGTGGGGTTTCGGTGGCGAGGGCAAGCTAGTCTGGACTGCTAACCTTCTCGAAGATCATAATCAGCCTAATCCGACTAAAGCAAGAATAACATGGGAGGTTGCGTGCCGGAGGGCAAGAGAACCGACGAAGCCAGGAAGGAGCTCGCTTCCCTGCTACGGACGGCCCGGCTGGATCGCGGCCTGTCCGGGCAGGAGTTGGCGGACGCCCTGGGCTGGTCGCAGTCGAAGATATCCAAGATCGAGAACGGACGGACCCGGCCTTCACAGGGAGATGTCCGGACCTGGCTCGAAACGTGCCACGCCTCGGCTCAGGTGCTGCACCATGGCGCCGGACTGGCAGAGAGCGCACTGGTGGAGTCCCGCCACTGGCGGTCCGTGCACTCCCGAGGCATGGCTTCGGGACAGTCGGGGGTCCAGGAGTTGGAGGAGCACTCCAGGACCGTGAGATCTTTCCAGCCGTCCTTGGTGCCCGGCCTGCTTCAGACGGCCGAGTACGCCCGCCAGGTGCTGACTGCCGTCAACATTTCCGGCCAGGTCGATATCCCCGAAGCCGTCGCTGCTCGGATGCGCCGTCAAGAGGTGCTCTACCGTGCCGACCGGCGCTTCGAATTCACTCTCACGGAAAGTGCTCTGCGCTGGCATCCGCACGACGGGGACATCCTGCCCGCACAGTGGGACCGGTTGCTGTCGATCGCCACTTTGAGCAACGTAGCCCTCCGGGTTCTCCCCCTGCACGCTTCCTTCGGCCACCTCCAGAGCAACGGATTTCTCTTGTTCGAAGACGCTGATGGACCCACCGTCATCGTGGAGACGTTCACGAGGGAACTGCTTCTCACCGACCCGGACGAGGTCGACCAATACCGGGAGATCCACGCGCGCCTGACCGACCACGCTTTGTCAGAGCGCGACTCCCGCGAGCTCATCCGGGATCTCGGCACCGCGGTCTAACCACGTAGTCAGCTTCGGGCGCGGGACTGGTTGACACTGCTTCAAGTCCCCGATTAGTCTCTTTTGAGTCTGACACATGAATGATGAGTATCTGAGAGAGGCGCACATGAACATCAGCAGCGTTACCTCCCCGGACACGACGACGCCCCTCGCCCCCGCCGACCTCGGCAGGATCATGACGCTCAGCCTGTCGGAGAACGGCATGGACAGGATGACCGTTTCCCAGGTGGAGGAGACCCTGGCCTGCTCCGCCCTGACCGCTCACTTCTAGGCCGACGAGTCCTCTACCCCATGGAATAAGGAGACTTGAGTGAGCAACTGGGAACGGGTCACACTGCTCTTCGCCAACGGTGCAAGGCCGTTGGCGCACGACGACACCCTGTCGTTCGCTGATCTACTGCGCGCGAACCGCTTTCCGCCGTCCATGTTCCAGGCCTACGAAGTACCCGGCGACGGAAGCCTGAGGCCCGTTCCCATCTCTCACACGCTCGACTCGATACCTGAGACCAGCAACGTCATCCTCCAGTGCATGCGCAACACCGATGCCGCACTGGTGCCGCGCACACCAGACACTTACGCCCACACGGACAACCCGGTGGCGGCCGTGTACAACCTCAAGTACGCCGAGCGGGGATCCCGGCACGGCGTCCACTTAGTCGACGAGCACCAGCTCCGCGAGACGGTCTTCGACAAGATCGCGGACTTCCTCCAGGAACACAGCGTGGAGCTTCCGCTGGTCGCCGGGATCTCCGGCGGAGGCGACTCCAGCAGCATCGTTCAGGGTGTGCGCCGCTACGCCACGGCGCGAGACCTCCCCGCAGACCAGGTGCTGTGCTTCACCGTGGTCCTGGACCCGCTCTGGCGGGGATCGGCCGCGGAACGGGCACGTGATCTGTGTGAGGGGCACGGGTTCAGCCACCGGGTGCTCTTCCCGGAGGACATCGCGGCCCTGCTGGGGATGAGCACCTCACCCCAGGCCCTGTGGTCCGAGATCAGGTCTACCTACGGACCCGATTCCTCGCACTTCTTCGGGACCTGGCTGCTCAACCTCGTGGGACGCGCACTCAACAAGGAGATCGGCGGCTCCACACTCCTGATGGGCTACAACCGCGAGGACGTCATGGCAGAACTGTTGTTCTGCTTGATGAACGGGCGTCGCCCGCTTCCCTACCCCAAACGCCGCACCGGTGAGGTGGACTGCTTCATGCCGGTGTGGGACGTGCCCAAGGTTCTGCTGGACTCGTGCTATCCCCGGGTGAGCGAGGTCAACTACTCCGAGCGCGTCGACTCCACCGCACCACGGCGCTCCTCGATCTACTACCAAGCGCACGCCTTGGACGCGATCGTGCCGCAGATGTCCCTGTCACTGATGACGGGGGTGCGCACGCTGATGGACTCCCTCGAAGGCTGGGAGGAGTTGGAAGCCGTCGACGGCACACCGCTTCTGCACACCGGCCACGGAAGCCCTGAGGGCCGGAGTGCGCTGGTCACACTCCTGTCCCGGTACTTCCCGGACTGGCCGGTCAGCGATCCTCACCCACAGTAGTCTTCCGTTATCCCGGAAACCGTGACGCCACATCAGGAGCAGCGTGCATATGGCCAATACAGCCCCCTCCGGAACGAGGGACTTCCTCGCCGACGACCTGCGCCGCCGCAAGGCGGCGTTCGCCACCGTCAGCGACATCTTCGAAAGGTACGGGTTCGACCCGCTGGAAACCCCCGCCTTCGAGCGGCTGGAGGTACTGACCGGCAAGTACGGAGAAGAGGCCTCCCAACTCCTGTTCAAGATCCTGCGTCGCGGGGTCCACGAGGCCTCCGGCAAGCCCGACCTGGCGCTGCGCTACGACCACACGGTTCCCCTCGCCCGCGTCATCGGCACCCACGGGGCGAAGCTGCCCAAGCCCTACAAGCGCTACGCCATCGGCCCGGTGTGGCGGGCCGACCGCCCCCAAGAGGGCCGGTTCCGGGAGTTCGTGCAGTGCGACATCGACACGGCGGGTTCCTCTTCGCCGCTGGCCGACGCTGAGATCGTCCTGGCCCTGGCCGAGAGCCTGGACGCCCTGGGAGTGCACCGGTTCCGCTTCCTCGTCAACAGCCGCGAAGCACTCCGCGGCCTCCTGCAGGTCTACGGCGTCCCCGAGGGCGAAGGTGACGGGGTCCTGGCGACACTGGACAAGCTCGACAAGGTGGGCGCCGGCGCGGTCGCCAAGGAACTGGCTGATGAGCGCGGTCTGGACGTGGCGACCGCCGAACGCCTGGCCGAGGACGTCGCCTCTGACGACCCGGAGCTGATCCGGTCCAAACTCGCCATGAACGAAGTCGGCCAGCGCGGGCTCGCCCAGATCGACAGCCTGCTGGAGTTGACCGCCGATCTAGGTGACCGGGCCGTGTTCGCTCCGCGGATGGTGCGCGGCCTGGACTACTACACGGGCGCCATCTACGAGGTCGAAGCCGAAGGCTTCCCGGGGTCGATCGCGGCGGGCGGGCGCTACGACGGCCTGGTGGCCTCGCTGGGCGGGCCGGGCATGCCCGCCTGCGGTGGTTCGATCGGGATCGAGCGCATCCTGGCACTACAGGACACCGGTGACACCCCCGCTGTGGGCCTCGACGTCGCGATCACGGTGCTGGGCGGTCAGGCCGAGCTGATGAAACTGGCGGGCCGACTGCGCTCACAGGGCCTACGGGTGGGCACCTACCTGGGTTCCTCCGGCAAGCTCGGCAAACAGCTCCAGTGGGCCAGCGCACAGCACGCGCGGTTCGCGGTGATCTTCGGCCCCGAGGAACAGGAGGCCGGAGAGGTCACCATCCGCGACATGGCCTCGGGTGAACAGAACCGCCTGCCCCTGACGCAGGCCAGCACCACGATCCTGGACCGCCTCGAGAGGTGAATTCTTGACCGCACCCGCCCCCGCCCCCGGACCCAGCGCATCGGCACCCTCTCGCCGCGCAGCACGGTCGGCGCCGCCGGGCCTCATCCGCGAAGCGGCCTCCAGACTCGGCACCGGTCTGGCCGACGACCGGCAGGTGGCGCAGGGTTTCCGCCCGGCGGTGGGAATGCCGACGGCGCGAGGCACCTGGGCACGGATCAGCTGGCACTCCCCCGCCGCGCTCTTCCCCCGCGAGTTCAGCGGTTTGGAGGCGTCGATGGCCGTGCGCGATGTCCCCAAACCGTCGTTCCTCCAGGCCGCGCACTGGATGAGCGGCGGCCTCGTCTGCCGCGCAGAGGAGATGACACTGATCGCCGAGAGGACGGTCTCGACCACCTACACCCTGCACGAGGCCCCCGCGGTAACCGAGCGCTGGTGGGAGGATCTGGCCGTGGCTCTGGCCAACCTGGCCCGCACAGACACCCCCCGCGTCGGCCTCGTTCAGGAGGACGTCGACCGCTCCATCGAACGGGCGTTCTCCACTCCGGTCGACACGACGATCCACGACTGGGTGGTCGGCCACGGGGACCTGCAGTGGCCCAACCTCACCGCGCCACGCCTGTTCCTCCTGGACTGGGACAGTTGGGGGCTGCTGCCCCGGGGACTGGACGCGGCGAAGATGTGGGCCTCAGCGTTCCGGCTGCCAAGGCTCACCGAGGAGATCTCGGAACGTTTCGCCGACGACCTCGACACCAGGGACGGCAAGCTCGCGCGGCTGTGGGTGTGCGCGAACAGGATCCTGGGCGCCAGGCGGCGGGGCAGGGAGACAGACCAGTCCGAGCACGCCCGCTGGGCCGGCGAACGCCTCCTCGCTGAGCTGGTCTGAGCGGCAGGGGTCCACACTCATGGGAAACCCTCGGTCTGGCTCAAGATGCTCGAACCGAACACCTCTGGTCGCAAGGCCTACGCCAAGGCGGACTTCCAGGAAGTGGGGACCTTGCGCAGCGCCGGCGTCTGGAGGGGGGCGGCGCTGCGGAGAGGTGGTCATGGACGCCCTACCGGAGTATTTCCCCTGGCCGTCGGTGACCGTGGGCGAGGGCGACTGACGGTAGGGGCGGAGGAAGCGGGGTAGTCGCGCCGGGGCATCTCCTGGCGCGGCTGTTCCGTGCTTGGGGAGGAGGGCAGGGGGATGCGGCCGGTGGATGAGATCCCCCGATACCGACAACGTTAGGGACTCGCGGGGGCGCGCGCGAGGCCCGGTGTCGGGGCTGTGGACAACCGGGGGTGGAAGTGTGGCGGCCGGGCGGTGGGGGCCGCCCGGCCGGTGTGGTGCGGGGTGGTCACCACCACAGGGTGGTCAGGTGGTGGGCCGCGGCGCCGGTGGTGGCGGCCAGGGTGTAGGCGAGGAGTTTCCAGCCGGTGCGGCGGGGTTTGCGGTGGCTGCGCGGGCGGGGCGGGAAGGGATCCCGCTCGGGGGCCGGGCGGGGGCGCGGCACTCGTGGGGCGGGCGGGTCGGGCGTCGTGGGCGGGTCGGGTGGGTCGGGGCGGTTCGGGGGCCGGTCGGCCTGTTGGCGGCGGGCCGCGGCGACCTTCATCCAGTGCGGGAGGGTGCCGTGTTCCATCCGGTATTGGACGCGGGGGTTGTCGGCCATCTGGGCGAGCAGGCGCTGTTCGCGGGTGGGCGGCCGGGCGGGGGCGCGGGTGCCGGTCCGGGTGCGGGTGCGGGTGCGGGTGAAGCGCTGTCCCCGGGGCGCGGTCAGGACCTGGCGCACCCCGGGGTCCACCTGGTTTAGGGCGGTCACCGGGCCACCTCGCGGGCAGGGAGGGCGGGGAGCCCGGGGAGGGTGAACTCGGCCCAGGTGACGGTGCCCAGCCCTTCGCAGAAGGGGAAGTCCAGCACCGAGCGAGTGCCCCAGCGGTCGGCCAGGTGGTGGATGATCAGCAAGCCGCGGCCGCGCTCGGCCTCGGTCCACTCGTCGAGGGTTCGCTGGTGCGGGATCTCGGGCCGCGCGGGCCCGGCGGCACCGCCTGTGTCAGTGCGGGTGCCGTCGTCGACGACGGCGACCTGGAGGGTGGCGGCGTCAGGCATGTGCAGCGTGCGGATGACGCGCCCTTCGGGGTCCTGGCCCGAGCGCGAGTGGTCGCACGAGTTCGCGAACATCTCGCTGGCGCACAGCACGATGTCCTCGCTGGCCTGCGCGGTCATTCCGGCCAGCCGGGCGAGGTCGGCGGCCAGGTCGGAGCGGACCCAGGCGGTCTGGGCGAGGTCGCCGGGGTAGACGCGGGAGGGCCAGCGGCGCCCGGTGAAGGGCGTGGTGGGGGTGTGGATCCCAGCGCGGGCGTGCGGCACAATGGACATGTCGATCTCGCTTTCTGTTCTTCACAGGGTTGGAAATGGGTCGGCCTGCTCTGGGGGTGCTGGTAACACCCGCCAGAGCTTTCTCATGTCCGGGCCTGGTTCTCAGGTGTGGAGCGCGCGGCGCTCAGGCGTGGGCACGCGCGCGGCGATCTCGGTGATGCGGTGCAGGGAATCGTCGGCCGACAGGGCCACACCTTGGAGGGTGGCGAACAGGTCGGTGTAGGCCTTGACGGTGGTGGCCTCGCTGATCAGGTGGCCGGGGCCACAGGGGTGCGGGGTGTAGACGAGCGTGTGGGCCGGGGAGTAGGCCAGCGTCCAGAAGGCGCCGCGCAGGCCGGGGTGGTAGGGGGTGCCGGTCGGGATGAGGTGGATGGTGATGCGGTCGGACTGGGCGAGCCGGTGCAGGTGCAGAAGCTGGGCGCGGGTGGTGTCGGGGCAGGCGAGGGTGCGGGTGAGCGCGCCTTCGTCGACGACCAGGCACTGGTAGGGGGCGCCGCCGGAGGTGGGCAGGAGTCGGGACAGGTGCGGGCGGTCCTCGTCCAGAGCGGCGGAGGCCATCGGGCGTTCGGCCCGGTGGAGCGCGGTGGCGTAGGCGTCGGTGAGGTAGGTGTCCGGCAGGACCAGGGGCGCGAAGGCGCGGACCTGGAAGGCTTCGGGGAGCGCGTCGGTGATGGTGACGCGGCCCTGGAGGAGGGTGGCCAAGTGGGTGCCGGCCCAGGCGTCCCAGAGCTCGCCGCCGGTGTTGAGAGCCCGGTCCAGGTCCTGAGCCACGTGACGCCCCGGGTCGAGGGCGCCGGATTCGATCGCGTGGAGCATCTCGACGGTGACGTAGACCTGCACCGCAAGGTCACCGGGTGAGAGGGCAAGCTCCCGGCGAGCGGACCACACCCGCGCCCCGAACCCCTCCCAACCAGCCACATGCGCATTCTTAACGCTTCCCTCGGGCTGCCCTCGCCCCTGACAACGTTCGGCCATGACGCCTCCAGACGAAGTTGAACCGCACATCGAGTGTGTGCCGTCCGTTCGAGCTCAACTACACTCAAGCACAATGCGTGTATGCATTGCAATATGCTTTGCGGTATTGCATTGCATGTCCGAGTTGTGTAGTTCAAGGAAGAGCGGGACGCTTAACCCATGTCGTCAAAGGAAAGCCCGACGATCGCCCAGTGGCAGCTCGCGCAGACCCTTGCTGCCCTGCGTGGCCGGACGCCCCAACGCCAGCTCGCGAAGGAGCTCGACATCGACGCGAGCACACTCGTGCGGTGGGAGGGTGGCGAAACAGTGCCCAGAGAGAAGCAGCTTCGCAAGGTGCTCGCCCACTTCGAGACGCCGGAACACGAGACCGAGCGGCTTGTCCAGCTACGCACTGATGCTGCTGCACCGTCCTGGTGGCACGATGCACAGGTAGCAAAGGCTTACGGGCAGTACATCGATCTTGAGCGCGTCGCTACCCAGATAGCCACGTATCAGGACCGTCTCGTACCGGGCCTGCTTCAGACCGAGCGTTACGCGCGAGCCATCCTCAAGGCTGGACACCCCAGGTCCACCGCCGAAGAGATCGACAGCATTCTCCAGGTTCGCCTCAAGCGACAAGAGGAATGGGAGCAAGGGGACACCCTGCTATGGGCCATCATCGACCAAGCTGCCTTGGAGAAGCACATAGGTGGCGCTGCCACGATGTCTGAACAGGTGGAACACCTGCTGCAGATGGCGCAGCACCCACGGGTTGATCTACAAGTCCTGCCGCACTCAGCAGGCGCGCACGTTGCTTTGCAGACTGGCTCATTCGTGCATCTGGAAGTAGACAGCCCTCCCCTGCAGGCGGTCTACATTGAAGCCCATACGAGAAACCTGCTGTTGGACCACCCACGGGAGGTCGGAGCACACCGGGCAATGCTAGATCACCTCCGAGCAGCAGCAGCGAACACGCCTCAGACCAGCGACCTCCTCACGCAGCACCTGCGAAAATTCGAAACGCCAGAAGGATGAACATGAGATCCAAAGCAACCCACGAGCGCCCATCGCGTGGGCAGTGGTTCAAGAGCACCTACAGCGGCTCGCACGGCGAATGCGTGGAAGTCGCCGACCTGACGGACCGTATCGGCATGCAGGATACACAGAACCGCGAACTCGGCGCGCTCTTCTTCGACGCCAACGAGTGGCAGGCCTTTCTCGGAACAGCTCGGGACGACTTGCGTTAGACCCTCGTAAAGACACGTCCGACCCCGCCTGCTGTGAGATAGCAGGCGGGGCTTCGTGCTCAGCAGATCAGGGTGAAGTGTGCCGGGGGCGATGCCCGGGACGCGAGGTGAGGATGGCGGTGAAGTTCCGCCGTCGATCAGGGGGTTGGCGAGCGAGATCCCTGCCTCTGCCATCCGGGTATGAAAGAAGAGTGCGTCCAGCTCGGCACGCATGAGGGAACGAGAACACCTGGTATCTGGCCAGCGAAGCGATGCCTTCGACATGCAGCGCAGTCGGAGTTCGTTCTACTCCCGATCCAACCTACGGAGAACGAACGCAAGAGGGCCTTGGTAGGTCGTACCCAAAGTGTGGACGACCGCCTCCACCGGTCCAGGGCCGTGCTTCATTCGGCTGACGTAGTTCTCGGGCAAGAGGACGCGGTCACCGACTTCAAGTGGTGTCTCGCCACTCCACCGATAGGCGTAACCTCCGGTATCCACGACTTGGTCCCCTCCGACCTCATAGATCCGCGTTGCCTTGTCGAGTCGCTGGCGGAGTTCCTTGACCTCCCTTTCCAGCGATGCGATCTGGATCTTGGAGGATTCTTTGGAGTACCTGGCGCCAGACTCTCGCCCTTCCTCGTAACCACGCCGGTACGCCTCGGCCACAGCCCGGTCCTGCTCAGTGGAGTGGATACCGCAGGCAACGTCCGATCCGTGGACACGGACTTTGCAGGGGCGCCCGGACTTTGTCGGGCGTCCGCACGTGCGCGCTTGGTTCTCGATCATGGTCTTTCGCTCCTCGTTCAGGGGTGGAAGCACTGGCATCCGTTCAAACGGGCAGAAATCCTGAGACTGCTGTCGTGGCCGTCGCCCCGGTCGCCATGAAGAGCAGCACCGCGCCCGCGCAGCCGCCGCTCTTCTTTCGGGCCTCAGCGGGGAGAGTGACCGTGATCCGCTGCGGGCCCCGCTCCGCCCGGCTCTCGCCACGCGCCGCCCTGGTGCTTATGGGGCGCCAAAAACTCCCGGTGGTACTCGCGCTCGGTGAGCTCGCGGGGCCACCAGCACGTCAACCAGGTACCGGAGTCTTCAGCAGAGTTCTGCCGACGCCGCTTCCCAGAACCCACCTGCGCTGCCATCCGCGCGCTGGAACCGTCCTCGAAAAGGTTCCCGTCGGCCTGGTGGGACGCCGACTTCAGCACCTCCCAGGCCTGGACCGGGGTCACCACCCGGTGCCCGCCTTCGATCGCCTTCTGGATCTTCGGGTCCTCGGTGCCCTCTTCGGTGATGACCATGCGCACGGTCTTGCTGGCGTTCACCCCCCACGGTCGCGCCCTGGCCCATCGCGTGCTCCACCACAGCACTGATCGCCGCGGACTCCCCCACCGGCACGATCCCGAACCCAAAGGCACTACCAGCCTAGTCATGGCAACCACTGAAGCACTGCCTTCTGGGCGATCTCCAATACTTCATAATTCCTGACCAGAGGTCACCAATAAATTGCCACTACTTCAACATCAAGCAAGCGGTCTTCCTCTGTAGAATTATTTTCCCTTTGATCGCGACTTGGCACTGGCTTGGATTCCAGGGATGGAAAAAGTGAAATGCCCACTTCATCTCTCGCTTCCTTCCGAAGAAGGAGGTCTGCGTCCTCACTAGGAAGAGAGCGCACACCAGCGTCTTCCACAGCTTTCCTTACATTCCTAAATGCACTTCTTTGCAAGGTTGCTGATGGAGCTTCTGAATCTGCTTTGGATATTATGTGACCAAGTTCAATTTCAACATTAGAGTCTACCCCTGATGCCACCAACAATTTATTTTTATAGGAAACCAGCGCCTTAGCCAGGGCCCCGTGGTTTTTATCATCCTTCGAAGATTCGTCAACTGCGCTTTTCCCAAAATAACTTGCCGCATTTATCTGTTCCACGAGCGAGGGTGCCACGTCGCCAAAAAGATCGGCCAGTTTGACTGGAGTCCACGTTCTTTGCAGACCATCACGAGACACTCGACAGAGAACGGTAAATTTCCCAGAAGAAAACAGCACTCTCCGGATATCCTTCCAGTATCCCAAATGCTCTGTGACTCCCACTACCTCCAGCGGACGCTTTTCCATTTCGAGATCAGCGACCGCTTCATTATGGACAACATACTCTACCCCTTTCACGGTCACCACAGAGTAATTAAGAGCCTTAGCGCGAATAGGGATCAAGCCGGCAAGAAGCCGCTGCAGCACCTTGTTTACAGGTTGGGCTTCCTCCAAGAATTTCTGATCCTTGCTACCAACTTTCCCCAACATGGCAGGATACTCTTCCGCCATAGAAAGAAATTCAGAGAAGAGAGTGCCCATTTTAAATACCGGATCGACATCTAGAATCACTTCAATCTCAACCAATGCTCCCCTCTCAAATTGAACGGCTGGAACAATATAGCCAGAGTTGTCCGATCCAGGAAACTCTTCATCTGATACTAATTTTTTAGGTTTCCCATTGCGAACCACCAGCGCGTAGTCGAGATTTTTGTCGTCGCGCAGCTCCTTAAAAAGGGTTTGCACCACTGCCTTGCGTGAAGTCTGTACTGTGCTTGAATTGCTCGTCTTATACCGAGATTCAATTTCTGCCTTCCCCACTGTGGCTACCCCAGCGGACACTCTTCCATTAAGTTCCCCTTCTTCTGCGTCAGATATAGCGCGTGACACACCTTCGAGAATCGTGTCATTCTGGGACACCAGCAAACTACGCAGGCTCACTTCATCAAGGTAAATAAACTCTCGCAACGGTCGGCTTTCAGGGACCCCACCAACGGCACGCTTCCTTGCCCGCCCCGAAAGCCAATTTTTCCACCCACGACTAGTTTTCACTTTCGCCCTCCGTTGTAGAATTTCCGTTCCGATCCGGTCGAGTTCTAACACGCTCGAAAGCGAGTACTAGATCTTCTTCTGAGACCGCTTTTCTACCATCACCTGCCGCAACCAGGCCCGCTTCGGTCCAAATCGACGACAAACGAGCCGCAGACCAACCTTCGGTTAAATAAGCAACTTCCTCGATCGGCAAATAACCCTCAGTTTCCAGACGATACGCTCCTACCCTCAAAATCTCACATCGGTCTCGGAGGGTAGGCAAGTTAAACGAAATCTCCCAATCGAATCGGCCAGGACGTAGCAAAGCCTCATCAACATCACCGATACGATTAGTGGCAGCAATAACTACAACATTTCCTGACTCTTCATCAAAACCATCAAGGAGTGTCAGCAACTGCGCAACCAGACGCTTAGAAGCTTCATTGGATTCACTACTTCGCTTCTCTGCAATACTATCAATTTCATCAAAGAATATGAGCGCCTTGTTTTCTTTATTGGCAGCTTCGAAAATACGACGAAGCGTATCTTCACTATCGCCGACCCATTTACTCACAATTGACGGGCCACTCACAAGAAATAAGGTGGCATTCGATTCATTCGCAATGATGCGAGCCAGATGCGTCTTTCCAGTTCCAGGTGGACCTGTAAAAATCACGCCTTTAACCGGACGTACGCCGATTTTCTTCAGGTCGCCCCGTCGAACGAACTGCGTCTCGATTAATTCTTTAGCACGCTCACGAACTTCGCGATAACCACCGAATGAGTTTTCAAATGTTTGTGACTTATCAGAATCATTAGAATCAACGAGAAATCCATTAAGGTCATCTTCATCAAATCCGACGTCCCGAAACCTTATAGGTGTCTCGCTAATAACCCGGGTGATTCCGTCTGTATCGTCGAATACAACGGTATTCCCGACTTTGACATCAACCGATGCCTCGCCCAGCAAAAGGCGCATGCTAGCACCGACTTCTACAACCACACCATCATCCAACAGGCGACGAACAACTGCCAGTTCGGGAATCTCCGGCCAGGCCGCATCCGGCAGTACTTCCCACCTATTAGAATGAGAAACGAATATTACGTCACCTGCGCCCAGATTTGCCTGAGATCCAGCAGAAAACCTAACAATACCCCCGGATGAGGTGCGCCCCAAATAACCTTTTCCATCGCCTATTACAAAAATGACTTTCACCAGGTAGCCATCGTCGTAATCTTCCAATTCCCCTCCTGTCGAACACATTGAATACCTCAATTCTTAATGCCGAAATTTATCTTTTTAATCTTTCAAGGCCAACTCGAAGGGCGCCAATAGAAGCTTTTTCTCAACGTCGCTCGGGGTAGATTTACCGGACCATGTGCCGCTGTGTCATTTATGTCCAGGAAAAGACCGCAACGCACTGATCAGGATCTTTGCCCTAGCCTCTCCGCCTAAGTTCGCACCGGGTCAACCAGAAAGCCGCGAGGGCCGTCCTGGTTCTCAGGCCCGACGCTGTCGGGCATTGGGCATAACCTACCCTATGCGCTGTGAATCTGGTTAACAATCTGATCTCACGGCCCGACAAAACCCCCAAAGGGGTTAGCAGACCCGTTCGAGCTCGCTGACCACGGTGTCGACGTCGAGGTGGGGGTCATCAACCACAATGACCATGAGGCGCGCCGTCGGGCGAGCGCCCTCCTCCTGCACGACTTGGCAAAGGGTTTCCTGCTCAGCGTTCGGCAGCCCGGCCCAGTAGGCACGGAACTCCATACGGGTGTAGCTGTCCCCCTGTGATCCGCCGAGGGCGATCGTGAGGGTGGCGGCGAGGACGGCCATCACGCCGAGCACCGAGATCAGGGCGATGATGATCCGTTGGCGCAGCTGCTGCTCGTTCATGGGATGCGCGCTTCCTAGAGATGCGGTGGCGTTGACCCCTCTGGGCGGCGGGAAACCATGGGGCACGGGGTTTCGAAAGCCTTGGACACCTCCCTGCGCCAATGTGGTGAAGGACAAGACGCGCGCGGAGGTTTTTGGGGGTAGTCCGCTCCCCTGGCGGGGATGTCGCTCGGGACCTTGCCCCGTTGTCTTAGGTGGTTGTCACACTGGGTAAACCGCGCGGCGGTGCGCGCCGTCCTGGTTCGCGGGCCCGATGGTGTCGGGCGTTGGGCACAACCTACACGCCTTGCGTGTGAACCTGGTTAACACTAACATCAGGTTGATCGACGAAACACCCCGTCGGCTCTAGCGTTATCCCTAAGCCAGGCGATCCCCCGGGCTCCGGAGCCGCTCCGCGGTGCTCGGGCAGCCCTCCGAACAGGCACGAGGTAGCCCAACGATGCCAGCCACGACCGACGAACTCCCCCAACCGGGCTCACTGGTCCGCGTACGCAGACAGAAGTGGGTGGTCAGCGCGGTCGATCCCAGCGACGGCGCCACCATGGTCAGCCTCCAGAGCGTCGAGGAGGGCCGCTACGGCCAGACCCTGGACGTGCTCTGGGAGATCGAGGCCGGACGGCAGACCCTCCCCGAGGGCGCGCTCCCCGAGATCGCCGCGGGCGGGCTGGACGCGCCCGAGCAGCTCGCCGCCTTCCTGGACGCCGTGCGCTGGTCGGCGGTCACCTCCGCGGACGTGCGCAACCTGCAGGCACCCTTCCGGTCCGGGGTGGCGATCGAGGACTACCAGCTCGAACCGGTCTCCCGTGCGGTCGGCGCCCCGCGGGTGAACCTCCTCCTCGCCGACGACGTGGGCCTGGGCAAGACGATCGAGGCCGGGCTGGTCGCGCAGGAACTACTGCTGCGCAACCGCACCCAGCGGATCATGATCGTGTGCCCGGCCGGTCTGACGGTGAAGTGGAAGGACGAGATGGCCGAGAAGTTCGGCCTGGACTTCGCCGTCGTCAACTCCGAGACCGCCGCCCAGGTGCGCCGCGAGTACGGCAGCGCCGCCAACCCGTTCAAGGTGCACCCGCTCACCATCGTGAGCCTGCCGTGGCTGCGCGGCGCCAAGGCCCAGCGGCTGCTGGACGAGGTGCTGCCCACCGGCGGCCCGAGCTACCCGCGCACCTTCGACCTCCTCATCCTGGACGAGGCCCACCACGTGGCCCCTTCCGCTCCCAAGCAGGTGTACGCGGTCGACTCCCAGCAGACCAAGCTGATGCGCCGCCTGGCCCCGCACTTCACCCACCGGCTGTTCCTGTCGGCCACCCCGCACAACGGCTACCAGCAGTCGTTCACGGCTCTGCTGGAGATCCTGGACGACCAGCGGTTCGCCCGGGGCGTCCCGCCGAGCCCGAACGCGGTCGAGGAGACCGTGGTGCGCCGGCTCAAAACCCAGATCACCGACGCCGACGGCAACCCGGTCTTCCGCAAGCGCGACGCCCGCGCCATCCCGGTGACCTATCCGGAGACCGAACGGGAGATCCACGCGCTGCTCAAGGACTTCGCCGAGCTGCGCCGCCGCAAGCTCACCACCGGCAAGGGCAAGCGCGCCACGGACCTGGTGACGCTGCTGCTAAAGAAGCGCCTGTTCTCCAGCCCGGCCGCGTTCCGGCACACCGTGCAGGTCTACCGGGAGACCCTGCGCTCCCGGGACAGCGGCGCACTCCCCTTCGACGAGGCCGAAGAGGACTGGATCGACGACTGGTGGGACGAGACCGCCACCTTCGACGACGAGGAACTGGCCGAAGCCGAGGACGAGGCGCTGGACCGCAGCGGCCCGCTCCAGCCGGAAGCCGACCAGACGGAAGAGTCCCTGCTGGGGCAGATGTTGGAGTGGGCCGAAGCGCACGAGGCCCAGCCCGACACCAAGGCCCGCGAGCTCATCAAGGAGCTCACCGCCGTCTGCAAGCCGGACGGCAAGCACTGGACCAACGAGCGGGTGGTGGTCTTCACCGAGTACCGCGACACCCAGGCGTGGCTGGAGGGTCTGCTCCGGCAGGAGGGCCTGGCCGGTGACGGCCGCCTGGAGCTGCTCAACGGCGCGATGAACACCGACGACCGCGAGTCGCTGCGCCTGGCCTTCCAGAAGGACCCCTCCGAGCACAAGGTGCGCATCCTCATCGCCACCGACGCCGCCAGCGAGGGCATCGACCTGCAGCGGCACTGCCACCGGCTGATCAACTACGACATCCCGTTCAACCCCAACAAGCTGGAACAGCGCATCGGCCGCATCGACCGGTACGGGCAGACCGAGGTGCCCCAGATCCGGCACTTCGTGGGCACCGGCTGGGAGGACGCCGTCGACTCCTTCGAGGCCGACCTGGAGTTCCTGTCCCGGGTGGCCACCAAGGTCGCCCGCATGGAGGAGGACCTGGGGTCGGTCAACGCGGTGATGTCCGACGCCGTGCAGCGCCGCATGCTGGGCCAGAGCACCGACCTGGACGCCGAGACCGCCAAGGCCAAGTCCAAGGACGGCCTGGCCGCCGAGAGCAACATCCGCGACCAGGTGCGCCGCCTGCGCCAGCGGCTGGACGAGACCGTGGAGCACCTGGCCATCACCCCCGACCGGGTCAAGCGGGTGGTGGACACCGCCCTGGACCTGGCCAACCAGCCCTCGCTCCGCCCCCACCTGGACGAGAAGGAGGCCGCCGACGGGCTGTACGACGTGCCGTCCTTCTCCGACTCCTGGGTGCGGGCCTCGGCCGGCCTCACCGAGAAGCTGCCGGAGAAGGCGGCCAAGGGCGCCGTCCCCCGCCAGCTGCCGGTCGCCTTCGACGCGCAGGTCGCCAAGGGCCGCGACGACGTGGTGCTGGCCCACCTCAACCACCCGCTGGTGTCGATGTCCACCGGGCTGCTGCGCGCGGCCGTGTCCAACGAGAACCTGGGCCTGAACCGGGTCACCGCGGTGGTCAGCGACGACCCGGAGCTGGAGGACGTCCTGGTGGGCGCCTACACCCGGTTCGTGCTGGTGGGCGCGGACGGGCTGCGCCTGCACGAGGAGGTCCTGCACGCGGGCGGCTGGCTGCCGCAGACCGGCCGGTTCCGCCGGTTGGAGAACCTCACCACCCTGGGCGGCGTCCTCAACCGGGCCCTGGACGGCGGCATGCCGCTCTCGGACGCCGTGTGGACCCGGGTGTGTGAACGCTGGGAGCGGGCCGGCGGCCGCTCGGGCCTGGAACGGGCCATCGAGTGGCGGGCCGACACCCGTACCGAGGCGCTGGAGAACCGGCTGCGCCAGCGCGAGGACAACGAGCGTAAGCGTGTGACCTCGGTGTTGGACCAGTTCGCCGACACCCTCCGCCACGAGCTGGACAAGGACGACGACGAGAACGCCCTGTTCAGCCAAGTGGACGTCACCGCCAAGACCAAGGAAGAGCGCGAACAGTACCGGAAGGACCGCGAGAACTGGAAACGGAGGCTGGAGTCCCTGGCCGCCGAGCGCGACCGGGAGCTGGCGGCCGTCACGGCCCGCTACGCCGACCCGGCCCCGCACCGTTTCCCCGTCGCCGTCGTCTTCGTCGTTCCGCGCAAGGAGGCCACCCGATGAGCAACACCCAGCGCCGTTCGGGGCGCGACAGCGCCGAACAGCACCGCAACTGGCTGGACCTGGTGGAGGTGGACGGGCCGTTCCTGACCCTGCCCGTCCTGCTGGACGAGTGGCCCAACGGCTTGGAGCCGCTGCACTCGGAGCAGCGGGCCGATTTGCGCAGGGCGCACGCCCGCTGGCAGCGCGACGTGACCGGCGGGCAGGACGCCTGGGTGCGGTACGTGCTCGGCGACCTGCTGGGCTGGCAGGACACCCTGCGCACCGGGGGCCTGGAGCCGCTGGCCATGGAGGTGGCCGAGCACGACACGGCCGTGACGCCGTCGTTCGTGCTCACCACCCCGGACGCCGCCGCCGATGCCGGGGCCAGTGCTGGAGCCAGCGCCAGTGCTGGGGCCGAAGCCGGTGGCGGTCCGGAGGGCGGGCCCGGTGAGGTGAAGGCCGACAGCGTCCGGCTGCTGGGCCTGGTGCTCCCGGCCGGACAGGTCCCCACCGCCCGGGTCAAGGGCGAGTCCTGGTCGGCCGCACCGGTGGACCGGCTGGCCAAGCTGTGCCGACACCACGGGGTGGAGCTGGGCCTGGCCACCGACGGCCGCTGGTGGGTGCTGGTGTGGGCCCCGCGCGGCGGGGTGACCACCACGGTGGTCTTCGACGCGGTGCTCTGGCCCGACCAGGCCGAGCGCGACGTGCTCTACGCCTTCCACTCGCTGCTCAACCGGCGCCGCTTCTTCCAGGTGCGCGACGACGAGACCCTGGTCAAGCTGCTCGCCAAGAGCATGGACTCCCAGGAAGAGGTCACCGAGGCGCTCGGCGTCCAGGTCCGCCAGGCAGTGGAGCTGTTGGTCTCCGCGATCGGCCGCGCCGACACCCGGGCCCGGGGTCGCGGCGAGCGCGGGCTGAGCCACGTCGACGCCCACGAGGTGTACCGGGGCGCGGTGTCGGTGATGATGCGGGTGGTGTTCCTGCTCTTCGCCGAGGAACGCGGCCTGCTGCCCTCCGACAACGACCTGTACGCGCGCTCCTACTCGGCCGGGAAGCTCTACGACGAGCTGCGGGACCGGGTGCGCGAGGGCACCGAGCAGGACCTGGAGAACAGCAGCGAGGGCTGGCACCGGCTGATCGCCCTGTTCAACGCGGTCTACCACGGTGTGGACCACCCGCGCCTGCGCATGCACGCCCACGACGGCTCGCTGTTCAACCCGGAGACCTTCCCCTGGTTGCCGCTGGACATCGACGACCGCACCGTGCTGCACATGCTCAAGTCCGTGCAGTACGTCCAGGTCGGGCGGGGGCGCAAGCGCGAGCCGCGCAAGCTGTCCTTCCGCGCGCTGGACGTGGAGCAGATCGGTTACGTGTACGAGGGTCTGCTGTCCTTCGACGGTTTCCGTGCCGGTGAGTTGGTGGTCGGGCTGGTCGGCAAGGAGGGCGCCGAGGAGGAGGTGGCGCTGCGCGAGCTGGAGGAGCTGGCCGCCGGGACCACCGACGTCGAGGAGCTCGCCAAGACGCTGGCCGACAAGTACAAGGCCTCCGGGATCGGCACCCCGAAGAAGCTGGCCAAGGCGCTGGCCCCGCTGTCCAGGGAGGAGCAGGAGGAGGCCCGCAAGCAGCTGCGCGGTGTGGTGCCGAGGGGAGAGATGGAACTGGCGGAGCGGCTGCTGCCGTTCTACCGGATCATCCGCACCGACCTGCGCGGCCTCCCGATGCTGGTCCGGTCCGGAGAGCTGTACGTCACCGAGTCGGCACTGCGGAAGAACACGGGTACCCACTACACCCCGAGGTTCCTCGCCGAAGAAGTGGTGGAAGGTGCGCTGGAGCCGCTGGTCTACGAGCCGGGGCCGTTGCAGACCGCCGACACCGGTGAGTGCAAGCTCAAGAGCAGCCGCCAGATCCTGGAGCTGAAGGTCGCCGACATCGCGATGGGCTCGGCGGCGTTCCTGGTGGCTGCGGCGCGCTACCTGGGCGACCGGCTGATCGAGGCGTGGACGGCCGAGGGAGACCCGCGGGTTGAGGGTTACGAGACGGCTGGTGACGGACTGCGCGAGGACGACGACCCGGTCGTCATCGAGGCGCGGCGGCAGGTGATCGAGCACTGCCTGTACGGGGTGGACATTAACTCGATGGCTGTGGAGATGGCGAAGCTGTCGCTGTGGCTGGTGTCGATGGACCCGCAGCGGCCCTTCACCTTCCTGGACGACAAGTTGGCTGCTGGGGACTCGCTGCTGGGGATCACGTCTCTGGAGCAGATCGAGTACATGCACATGGACCCGAAGAAGGGCCGCAAGCTGCATGGCGAAGACAACGCGCTCATCGACTTCACGTCCGGAATTCGGGAGTTGATGGGCCGTGTTGCGGAGAGCCGCCGCGAACTCACCGAGATTGATGGCACCACACTGGAAGGCCTGAACCGCAAGCGTACGGTGCTGGGCGAAACGGAGTTGGAGACCGGTCGGCTGAAGCTGCTGGCTGATCTGACCGTGGGTGCGGCGCTGGCCAATGCGACCAAGGGTGAACGAGGACTGAACCAGGGTTCGTCTGAAGCGGTGGAGCTAGCGAGCAACCTGGACCACAATGAAGCTCAGGCTCTTTCAATGGCCAAGGAGTGGCTGGACACCGATCGCCCTGAGGGCGCCTTCGAGCGCCAGCCTCTACACTGGCCACTGGTATTCCCCGAGGCGTTCGAAAAAAATGGATTCGACGCAATAATTGGAAACCCTCCATTCCTGGGGGGGAAAAAAATAAGTGGCCCCATGGGTAATTCATATCGCGAACATCTGGTGGAATCCATTGCTCACGGAACCAAGGGCAATGCAGACTTGATTGCCTATTTTACTCTGCAGGCACACCAAGTTCTCAACAAATCGGGCCAAACGGGACTGATCGCAACCAACACTCTGGCCCAAGGAGACACACGCGAAGTTGGCCTGGATCAAATCACTGCGGACGGAGTGACCATTCGGAAGGCCGTCAAGAGCAAACCCTGGCCCTCAAAGAGTGCAGCACTCGAGTATTGTGCCGTTTGGAGCAGTCGAAGTGAAGTAAGCAAGCGAGTCAAACTACTGGCGGACGGAATTCCCGCTTCAGGAATCACCTCCTCCTTGCAGGCAGTGTCCCGAACAACAGGAAAGTCGAACCGACTTTCTTCAAACCAAAAATTTGCCTTCATTGGCAACTTCATCAACGGAATTGGATTCACACTCGACTTCGGAGAAAAGACCAAACTTATAACCTCCAATCCCAACAATGAGAAGGTTATAGGAAAATACATAAACGGACAAGACCTCAATACAAGGCCCGACCTTTCAGCGAGCCGATGGGTCATCGACTTCCGAGACTGGCCCATCGAAGAAGCCGAACAATTCAACGAATGCCTCGGGCGAATTCGCGAGCTAGTGAAGCCAGGGCGGGACAAGCTTCCGGACTACAAAAGGTCAACTCGAGAAAAATGGTGGCAGTACGAGGGACTAGCCCCTGGACTACGATCGGCGATCTCAGGTCTTGATCAGGCAATCGCCATTGCGCTGGTGAGCAAAACCGCAATGCCAACTATTGTGTCAACTAATCAGGTTTTCTCTCACATGCTCGGGGTTTTTGCAAGCGATGACACAGCTATGCTGGCACTGTTGTCAAGCGCTCCCCACTATTGGTGGGCTAAGTCGCGTGGATCGTCCATGAAAACTGATCTCCGCTACACCCCCTCGGACGTGTTCGAAACGTTCGCGATGCCCGAACTCACCAATGCACTCCGCGAACTCGGCGACCATCTCGACACCTACCGCCGGGATGTGATGCTTTCGCGCAACACTGGGCTCACGAAGACCTACAACCTGGTCTTCGATCCCGAGTGCACGGACCCGGACATCGAGGAACTACGCGCCATCCACCGCGCGATCGACGAGGCCACTATCCGCGCCTACGGCTGGGAAGAGCGCATCGAGGCCGTCGGAGGGCTCGATCACGGGTTCCACAAGGTGGGTCGCGAGACCCGATACACCATCGGCCCGGCCGCTCAGCGCGAGGTCCTCGACAGCCTGCTCGAACTGAACCACGAGCGCTACGCCGAAGAAGTCGCGCAAGGTCTCCACGACAAGAAGGGCAAGCGCAAGGCCGCCGCTTCCCAGGAAGGGACGCTCTTCTGATGTCTGACGACAGCCTCTTCCCCAACCCCAACGGGGAACAGCAGTCCCTCAATACCTCCGGCAAGGACTCCACCAAGCCCACCCCCCAAACCCCCGCCCACAAACTCTCCAAGGAAGAACTCCGCTCCCGCCGCCAGGCAGAGCTGATCGCTTCTCTCGGCGAGCCCCAGCAGTTCGAGGACGCCTCTTCCTTCCAGATCCGGGGCGAGCTCCAAGAACTCATCCAGAGCGACCTCCTCGGCCCCTGGGAGGGCGAGACCGAAAGCCTCCCCATCCGCTCCTCCGGCCCGCGTGAGCGCTACCTGGTCGGGATGCTCGGCCCCCGCCACCAACCCCCCAAGTCCTCCCGGGACGCCGCCGACGAGGTCCTCGACACCGAGAACGGCGCCGCCGGGGACGCCAAGGGCGAGAACTCCGGGGAACTCCCCGAGGTGGTCACCGCGCAGAACATGGGCCACCTGTGGGCCTCCACCATGGGACTGGCCTTCACCGTGCCCTCGGACGTCACCGCCGTCCACGTCACCGCCACCTGGGGCCAGTACGCCAAGGCCAGCAGCCTCGACGACGAGGGCCGCCAGACCTCCGCCTGGGCGCGCGAGCCCAAGGAGTACCCCCGGAAGATCCGGCTCGACGAGGACACCGACTTCCGGGTCGGGCTCACCGACCCCGACCATCGCACCCCCTCGGTGTACCTGAACGTCACCGTCCGCCCCCGCGAAGGCCTCCGCACGGTCGAGATCACCCTGGTCAACAACCGCGAACCCGTCACCCCCAACGGCGACACCCGGTGGCTCTTCCAGGCGCGGCTCGCCGTCACCGCCCCGGACGGCCACTCCCCCGTCTTCCTGCCGGTCGACGACCCGCTCGAGGACACCGCACCCGTCACCGACGAGTACGAAGACCTGCACCTGCGCCTGCTCTACCGCGACCAGCTCAAGTACGCCGACGGGCGCAACATCGCCGTGGACGCCGAGGCCGCCCCGGGCGCCCGGCGGGCCCACCGGCTGACCACCACCTGGCTGCCCCACCACGACGTGCCCGCCACCACCGCGGACGTGGGCGCGGGCTCGGCGCTGGCCGACACCGAGCTGTCCATGGACGCCCTGGCCGCCGCCGAACCGGCCGCGCTGGGCACCGGGCTGGCCCCGCTCGCCGACGGCTACGCCGCCTGGCTGGCCGAGCGGGAAGCCAACATCCCGAACCTGCCCGAGGCGCTTCGCGAGACCGCCGCGACCGCCGTGTTCCAGGCCAAGCAGGCGGCCGAGCGCATCCGGTCCGGGATCGGCCTGCTCGCCGACCCCGCACACCCCCGCCACGATGAGGCGCTGAAGGCCTTCCGGTTCGCCAACCGGACCATGGCCGACCAGCGCCGCCACACCCAGATCGCCCAGCTGCGCGAGGACCCCGAGGTGTCCTACGCCGAGGCCGAGCGCAAGGTGCGCGGGCGCGGGGCCGGTGCCGCCTCCTGGCGCCCCTTCCAGTTGGCGTTCGTGCTGCTCAACCTGCCCTCGATCACCGACCCCGACCACGACGAGCGGGCCGCGGCCGCCTCCGCCACCGTCGACCTGCTGTTCTTCCCCACCGGTGGCGGTAAGACCGAGGCCTACCTGGGGCTGACCGCCTACACGTTCGCGATCCGCCGCCTGCAGGGCATCGTCGGCTCCGGCGAGGACGCCCGCAGCGGGCTGGCCGGGGTGGCGGTGCTGATGCGCTACACCCTGCGGCTGCTCACCGCCCAGCAGTTCCAGCGGGCCGCCGCGCTGGTGTGCGCGGCAGAAATGGCGCGCCGCGAGGACCCGGAGACCTGGGGCGAGGAGCCCTTCCGGATCGGCCTGTGGGTGGGCGGCGGGGTCTCCCCCAACTGGTTCGACGAGGCGGAGAAGCAGATCAGCGAGGCCCGCGAGGCCGGTCGCGGCGAGCGCGCCAACGTGCTGCAGACGCTGTCGTGCCCCTGGTGCGGGGCGAAACTCAACGCCCACCAGAACCTGGAGGCGCGCCCGGAGAACCGCCGGGTGCTGCTGCACTGTGCCAACGCCGAGGGCGCCCACGCCTGCCCGTTCTCCCGGACGCTCTCCCCCGAGGGCCTGCCGATCCTCACCGTGGACGAGGAGATCTACCGGTACGTCCCCAGCCTGGTCATCGCCACCGTGGACAAGCTGGCCCAGCTGCCCTGGCGGGGGTTCGCGGGGATGCTGTTCGGGCGGGTGGGCGAGTACTGCCCCCGGCACGGGTTCCGGCACGCCGACCTGGACTCCAGGACCGGGTGCGCGGCCCGGCACAACGCCAAGGGCAAGCTCCCCAAGGTGAACAGCCGGCCGGTGCCGCGGCTGCGCCCGCCGGACCTGATCATCCAGGACGAGCTGCACCTGATCTCGGGCGCCCTGGGCACCACCGTGGGGCTGTTCGAGTCGGCGGTGGACGAACTCACCTCCTGGACCACCCCGTCCGGCAGGCGCACCTCCCCGAAGATCGTGGCCTCCACCGCCACCACCAAGCGCGCCGAGGACCAGGTGCGCGGCGTGTTCGGCCGGGACCTGCGGATCTTCCCGCCGCAGGTCACCGAGGTGACCGACACCTTCTTCTCCGCCCAGGTCCCCATCACCGAGGAGAACCCGGGCCGCCGGTACATGGGGGTGTGCGCGCACGGGGTGCGGCTCAAGTCCGCGGAGATCCGGCTGGCGGAGATCGTCATGCTGGCCGGCCAGCAGATGTTCGACACCTACGGTGAGGCCGCCGACCCGTACATGACCATGGTCGGGTACTTCAACGCCACCCGCGAGCTGGCGGGCATGCGCCGGTACATGGACGACGACATCACGGTGCGGGTGCGCAAACACGGCCGGAGCAAGGGGTTGGCCGAACGGCTCGGCCCGACCGGCATGTTCACCGTGCAGGAGCTGACCTCGCGCATCTCCTCGGCGGACATCAGCGAGGTCCTCAAGCGGCTGGAGCAGGGCTTCGACCCCGAGATCGACACCAGCGCCCGGCGCAAGGCCACCGGCGCGGAACTGAACGCCTTCATCAAGGCGGCCGGGCGCTCCTCCGCCGACCAGGTGGTCCTGCACCAGGCCACCGCCCGGCGGCGCGAACGGAACGCGCCGGTGGACGCCGTGCTGGCCACGTCCATGCTGCAGGTGGGCGTGGACGTGTCCCGGTTCGGGCTGATGGTGGTGACCGGCCAGCCCAAGAACACCGCCGAGTACATCCAGGCGTCCTCCCGGGTCGGCCGGGACGCCAAGCGCCCCGGCCTGGTGATGACCCTGTACAACTGGACCCGCCCGCGCGACCTCGCCCACTACGAGGACTTCGGCTACTACCACGCCACCTTCTACCGGCAGGTGGAGGCGCTCAGCGTCACCCCGTTCACCCGGCGCTCCCTGGACCGGGGCACGGCGGCGATGTTCGTGGCCGCCGTGCGCAACGCGTCCCAGGAGCACTCGCGCAACGCCGACGCGCACGACGTGGACCTGGACGGGCCCGAGGTGGCGGAGATCGTGGCGCGGATGCTGCAGCGCGCCGAGAACGTCGACGGCCCGCGCGGCCGCGCGTACCTGGCCGAGCGGATCAAGGTGCTGCGCGACATCTGGAAGAACGGCAAGGAGGGGTCGGCGCGGCTGGGGTACGAGCGCTCCACCGAGGCCAAACAGCAGCTGCGCGGGCTGCTGCACAAGCCCGGCGAGGGCCCGTGGTCGGGCACCACGGTCGGGATGTCCATGCGCGAGACCGAGAACGAGATCAACCTCCTGGTGCCCGGCGGCGGCGACCTGTACGACGCGTCGGGCGGGGTACCCGCGTGGTCGTTCGCTCCGCCGAAGGCCGACGGCGACCACGCCGACGGGGCAGACGAGGGTGACGAGATGGGTGACTCGGTCGTGTCCGGGTCCGCGAAGGGGAAGGCCCGCCGCTGATGAGGGACACCAACTACCGGCGCCGGGTCGGCGCGGTCCGGCCCAGCCACCTGATGTTCACCAGCGGCGTGGGCGCCCTGGTGGACCTGCCCAACTTCGCGGTGCTGGTGCGCGGCGTGGACGACTGGAACTACACCAACGCGCACGGCTGGGAGCGCATCGACGAGCCGCGGCTGCTGAAGGCGGTGCGGGAGAACAAGCGCAACCGCAAGGTGACCGAGCTGCGGCCCGCGCCGTGGACCGAGGGGCTGGAGCGCGACCCGGGCGGGGTGGCCTCCAAGGTGGGGGTGCCCACCCTGCCCTTCCCGGACTGGTTCCGGTGCACCACATGCCACGAGCTCGGGCAGCTGGACTCGGACGCCTTCGCCTTCGAGAACTCCAACCCGCGCCGCCCGCACGAGGCGCGGTTCACGCACAACACCGGGGCCCACCGGGGGCGCAAACCCCTGGCGGTCCCGGCCCGGTTCGTGCTGGCCTGCGCGGGCGGCCACCTGGACGAGTTCCCCTACCGGCACTTCGTGCACCGGGGCGAGGACTGCCCGAAGGCCAGCCACCCGCGGCTGCGGATGGACGACCGGGGCGGCAACATCGGCGCCAACGTGGAACTCACCTGCATCAGCTGCGGGGAGTCGCGCAACCTGCGCGAGGCCAGCGGTGAGCGGGGGCGGGAGAACCTGCCGCGCTGCCGGGGCCGCCACCCGCACCTGCGCCGGTTCGAGGAGGGCGGCTGCGACGAGGGTCCGCGGGTGCTGGTGCTGGGCGCCTCCAACCAGTGGTTCTCGGAGATCCTGTCCGCGCTGGCGCTGCCGCCCGCGGGCGCCGACGAGCTGACGGCGCTGGTGGAACAGCACTGGGACCAGGCGTTCGCGGCCCTGCCGCCGGACCCCGCGTTCCTGGTGTACGCGCGCAACACCGTGCCCGCCCTGCGCCACTTCGAGAAGTGGGACGACGCCACCCTGGCGGCGGCGGTCGCCAAGGTGCGGGCGCGCAAGGAGAACGGCGCCGCCGAGGAGGACGAGCCGCGGGGCAACCCGGACCTGCGCACCCCCGAGTGGAAGGTGTTCGCCGCCGCAGAGCAGGTGGAGACCACCGACGACTTCGCGGTGCGCCGCGCCCCCGAAGGGGTGCCGGAACCGCTGCGCGGCCACTTCGGCGACGTCCTCCAGGTGGAGCGGCTGCGCGAGGTGCGGGTGCTGACCGGGTTCACCCGGCTGGAGGCCCCCGACCCCGACGACCCCTCCCTGGTGACCTCGGCCCCGCTGTCGAAGCTCGAGCCCGAGTGGCTCCCGGCCAGCGAGGTGCGCGGCGAGGGGATGTTCCTGCGCGTGCCCGAAGACCTGCTGGTGGCCTGGGAGAAGCGGGTGAGCACCTCCGAGGAGATGCAGCTGCACCGGGACGCCTACGCCGTGTTCCGCTCCAACCGGGTACCGGAGCACCGCAAGAGCGGGTTGGAGACGATGAAGTACTGGCCGGGAGAGCGCTACATCGCCCTGCACACCCTGTCGCACCTGCTGATCCGGACGATCGCGCTGGAGTGCGGGTACAACTCGGCGAGCCTGTCCGAGCGCATCTACGCCGGCGGGGACGAGGCCGACCCGCAGGCCGGGATCCTCATCTACACGGCCGTGCCCGATGCCGAGGGCACTCTGGGCGGGCTGGTGTCCCAGGCCGAACCGGAGAAGCTGACCCGGCTGGTGCGGCGGGCCCTGTCCGAGGCGAAGCGGTGCTCCTCGGACCCCCTGTGCGCCGAACGCCTGCCCCAGGCGCAGGCGGACTTCCTGCACGGGGCCGCCTGCCACGTGTGCCTGTTCGTCTCCGAGACCACGTGTGAGCGCGGCAACCGGTTCCTGGACCGCAGGTTCGTGGTGCCGGTCGGCGGAAAGGACCTGGCCCTCTACCCTGAAGCGTTGTGACCCACATCCCCGCTGACGCGTCCCCTTTCGAAACGGCCGCCGCCGCGGCCGCGCCGTCCCTCGGCGCGGCCGGGCTGCGCGCCGTCGCCTCCCGGCTGGCCCAGGGCTGGCCCGGCCAAGCCGTGCTGCGCGCCGTGCGCGACCGCGACACGGTGGCACCGGTGCTGGCCGCCGCCGCCCAGGAGGGGGTACCGCCCGCCGAGGCGGCGGCGTTCCTGCGCGGACTGGCCGCCGGGCACGCGGGCGCCTCGGAGGCGGTGACGGTGGAGACGGTGTGGACCGGCCCGAGCACCCACGCGGTGCCGGTGCGGGCCACCGCCCAGGTGCTGGTGGAGCTGATCGAGGGCGCCGACCGCGAACTCGTCCTGATGACCTACTCGGCCACCCGGCACCGGCGGGTGCGCGGGGCGCTGACCCAGGCGGCCCGGCGCGGGGTGTCGGTGTCGGTGGTCCTGGAGACCGCGGAGGGGGCCCACGGCACGCTCGGCGACCGCGAACCGGCCGACGCCTTCGCGGGCGTGGAGGGGGTGCGGCTGTGGCACTGGCCGACCGCGCACCGCCCGAACCGGTACGCCCGCAGCCACGCCAAGCTCGCCGTGGCCGACCGCCGGTCGCTGCTGGTCTCCAGCGCCAACCTGACGCAGAGCGGGGTGGACCGCAGCATCGAGGCCGGTCTGCTGGTGCGGGGAGGCACGGCGCCGGTACGGGTGGCCGAACACGTGGCCGAGCTGCGGGCCCAGGGCGAACTGGAGCCGCTCCGGCCCGGGGGTGAACGATGAGCGAGGGTGCAAGAGACACCGCACAGGCCCTGGTGGGTTCGGCCGACATCGCCCGGCTGGCCGGGGTGCGCCGACCCGCGGTGAGCAACTGGCGGCGCCGGTTCGACGACTTCCCGGCGCCCGTGGGCGGATCGGCCGACCGGCCGCTGTTCGGGCTGGAGGAGATCCGCGACTGGTGCCGCGAGCACGGCAAGGAGTTCGAGGCCGACGGGGCCGACCTGCTGTGGCAGCGGGTCCGCACCGAGGTGCCCGACGTGCGCCGGACGGCGTTCCTCGCCCATGCCGGGCGGCTGCTGACCGGTGAGGTGCCCCGGGAGGCGGGGGCGCCGGTCGAGGGGTGGGCGGCCCTGGCCGACCAGGTGCTCGACGCCGCCGCACCGGAAGAGGTGTACGAGCGGCTGGCGGCCCGGTGGGCGGCGCTGCGCAGCCGGGCCGAGACCGACGCCGACCTGGCGGCCTGGATGGCCGACCTGGCCGAGGTCGGGCCGGGGCAGCGCGTGCTGGACCCGGCGTGCGGGGGCGGCGGACTGCTGGTGGCCGCCGCCCGGCGCGGGGCGGCGGCCACCCTGGGCCAGGAACGCGACGCCGACGCGGCTGCGATCGCCACCGCGCGCCTGGTCCACCGGGTGACGCTGAACGTCACGGCGGTCGGCGACACCCTGCGCGCCCCGCACCCGGCGCTGGACGCCGAGCCCGCCGACGCCGTGCTGTGCGACCCGCCGTTCCGGGACCGCGACTGGGGCCACGAAGAGCTGGCCGAGGACCCCCGGTGGGCGTTCGGACTGCCGCCCCGGGGCGAGGGCGAGCTGGCGTGGGTGCAGCACTGCCTGTCCCGGGTGCGGCCCGGCGGCCGCGTGGTGGTGACCGTGCCCGCGTCGGTGTCCTACCGTCCGGCGGGCCGCCGGATCCGGGCCGCCCTGCTGCGGGACGGTGCGCTGCGCGCCGTGCTGGAGGTGCCCGGTGACGCCGACGAGGCCGGGCGGCAGGTCTGGGTCCTGGAAGGCACGGGCACGGGTGAGGGCGCGCCGACCCGGAACCGGGTGCTGCTGGCGGGGGCGCTGGAGCGGGAGGAATCGCTCCGCCTGTACCTGGACTTCCTCCAAGGTTCCCTGCCCGAGGACGCGACCCGGGCGCTGGTGGTGGAGGCCGCCGACCTCGTCGACGACGAGGTGGACCTGCGGCCCGGCCGGCACCTGGCCGAGGCGACCCGGGGCCGGGCCGACGTGCACTACACCCCGCTGCTGGAGGAGCTGGGCGCCGCCCTGGCCCGGGCGCGGGAACTGGTGCCGGAGGTGGCGCTGGAGGGCGCAGAGACGCCGATGACCACCCTGGGCGCCCTGGTGGACGAGGGCGCCCTGGAGCTGCTGCGCGCCCCGCTCACCCTCGCCGCCGACGGCGGCGACCTGCCCGTGCTCACCGTCCAGGACCTGCGCACCGGACGGCCCGCCGGCGGGCGCTGCCGGTCGGCCCCGGGCCTGGTCACCACCGAAACGGGGGACGTGGTGGTGGCCGAAACCGTCCGCGACGCCCCGGTTCTGGTGGTGAGCGAGGCCGGAGCGGTGCTGGGGCCGCGGCTGGTGGCCGTGCGCGCGGCCCCCGGCCGGATCGACCCCGCCTTCCTGGCCCGGGCCGTGCGCCCTGAGGCGGTGGCGGCCGGGCGGACCGCCAGCGGCCGCGCCGACCTGCGCTCCCTCCGCATACCGGCGCTCTCACCGCCCGAACAGCGCGCGTACACGCGGGTGTGGGCCGACCTGGAGGAGCAGCGCGAGATCACCGAACGCATCGCCGAGCTGGGCGCGCGGCTGGCAGAGTTGGGTGACCGAGGACTACGGGAGGGCGCTGTGCGGCCACGGAGGGCGGAAGCATGACCGAGCAGGCGCGGGGACGGCGGACCCTGGACGGGCGGTACGAACTCGTCGCCGTGCCCATGGGGCGCGGCGGGATGGGCGAGGTCTACGAGGGCCACGACAAGCGGCTCACCCGCGAAGTGGCGGTCAAGTTCCTGCGCTTCCCCTCCGACACCGACGAGGCCGAACGCCAGGCCATGGTGCGGCGGTTCGTCCGTGAATCCCGGATCACCGCCGAACTGCAGCACCCCGGGGTGCCGTCGGTGTTCGACGCCGGCAGCGACAACGGCCGCCCCTACCTGGTGATGCAGCGAATCCACGGGGTGAGCGTCAGCGACCTGATCGCCGAGCAGGAGCGGCTGACCGTGGGGTGGAGCGCCGGGATCGGTGCCCAGGTGTGCTCGGTGCTGGCCGCCGCGCACCGGGCCTCGCTGGTGCACCGGGACCTCAAGCCCAGCAACCTGATGCTGGAGCCCAACGGCACGGTGAAGGTGCTCGACTTCGGGCTGGCCGTGGCCCTGGACCGCACCGACATGTCGCAGATCACCCGGACCGGGCACACCCCGGGGACGCCCGAGTACATGGCGCCGGAGCAGCTGATGGCGGGCATGGCCACCGCCCGCAGCGACCTGTACGCCCTGGGCTGCGTCCTGTACGAGATGCTCACCGGGCAGCGGCTGTTCAGCGCCTCCACCCCCTTCGCGGTGGCCTCCAAGCAGGCCACCGAGATCCCCCACCGGGTGCACTCGGTGCGCACGGACGTGCCCGGGGAGCTCTCGGAGCTGGTCGGCGCGTTGTTGGAGAAGCGCCCCGAGGACCGGCCGGTCGACGCGGTGCAGGTGTACGAGGGGCTGGTGGAGTTCGCCGACGAGCTCAACCCCATCCCCGGGGTGCTGGACCCGCCGTCGCTGCCCAACCCGCACCGCATGTACGGGGCGGTGCTGTCCCGGGTGTTCGGTTCGCTGCCCTCCCGGCCGGTCAGGGAGCCCGCGCCGGAGCCGGAGGCTGAGGCTGAGGCTGAGGCGGCGGCGGAGGCGGCGGCGGAGGCGGCGGCGGAGGCGGCTGCGAGCGGAGCGGCTGGGAGCGATTCTGTTGGCGGGCCGTCCACGGGCGGATCAGGTGCGGGCGCTACGGGCCCCGGCCGGGCGGACATCGACCGGGCCCGCCGTGAGGCATCCGAGTTCGTGGCCTCCTCCCGCTACCGGCAGGCCTCCGACACCCTGCGCGACGCGGTGGCCGGGGCCACGGCCGCGTTCGGCCGCACCGCCCCCGAGGTGGTGGACCTGCGGGTGGAGTGGGCCAACGTGCTCTTCGAGGGCGGCGACTTCCGCCAGGCCGGGCCCCTGTACGCCCGGCTCGCCGAGGACCTGGGGAAGAACCCCGACAGCGACCGCAGCCTGGTGTTCCGTTGTCGGCTGCAGGACGCCACCTGCCGGGCGCTGGGCGGGGACACCGCCACCGCGCTGGAGTCGTTGAACGAGCTCCTCGCGGACGAGGTGGCGGCCTTCGGGGCCGACGACCACCGGCCGCTGGAGCTGCGCCGCCAGATCGGGCTGCTGGAGCTGGGCGCGGGCCGCCGGGAGGAGGCCGAGCAGACCCTGCGGTCCCTGCGGGCGGACCTGGTGCGGCTGCACGGGCCAGCGCACCCGACCATCAAGCAGGTCGAGGAGCTGCTCAAGAGCGGGGCCTGAGGCGGGCAGTGTCGGCGCCTCACCCGCACTGGGGTCAGGCGCCGACGCAGGCGTACGGCTCGTGGTGGAGAGTCAGCCGCGGGCGGAGTGGAGGAAGGCGGTCCACTCAGCGGCGGGGAAGGGCACGTGGCCGTGGGTGGGGTGCTTCGAGTCCCGGACAGCAGCGCCGGAGGGCAGGTCGGCTACCTCGACGCAGTTGTTATTGACACCGCTGTAGCTGCTCTTGCGGAAGCCGGTGGGGATGTGGGCAACCTCTACACAGTTAACCCGGTCGCTGCTGTAGCTGGACTTGAAGAACGCCAGTTGGTCAATCGTGCTCATGATGGTCGAGGGACTCCATGATCTGCCGGATGAGTCGGACGCTTTGAGGAGCTCGCAGTGCGGCAGCGTTCAGGTCAGAGAAGATCGCGACAAAGCATTGGATGGATTCAGAATCCTGCACAAACAGGCTATCGGTCGCGTTCTCCGTGTAAACGATGCTGGGGTTGAGTTCCCCCGGGAAGTCTAGAAAGTAGAAGGAACCAGCGAGCGCTGAGTGCATCCCTGCGCTGAACGGCAGCACCTGCAGGTCGATGTTGTGGTGGTTCGCCATGTTGATGAGGTGCTGGAGCTGGTGGTGCATGAGCTTCGGGTCCTCCTCGGCAGCGAGCTCGCCAATAACGCGCTGACCCACTCGCGCTCGGGCGAGCCCTCAGGGGTCTACACCCTCAAGTGCGAGCGCCGCGACAACGGCCTGCGCCTGACCTGCCGGGACCAGGGCGCCAAGACCACCACCCAGGACTCCCCGGGCCGTTTCGAGTACGTGTCCACCGACGCCTCGCGGCTCAACAGCGAGGCCGAGTCCGGCCGGGGGCTGGCGATGGTCGATGCCCTGGCCACCAGCTGGGGTGACAACGGGTTCACCGGGACCCGGCAGGTCTGGTTCTTCCTGGCCGCAGACCTGTCCGGCAGCCGCTGGAACTCCCTGCTCTAACCACCACTCACGCCCAAGACGTGAAGAGGGCCCAGGAAAGCGCGGCAACGCTTCCCGGGCCCCGACAATCCCGAAATCCACACACTTGCACATGTTCAGAAAGCAGGATCAGTGACGCATCCTATCCCTGCACCCCGCCCGTCCAGCGACCCGCTCTACCGGACCCCGCCCCGCCGCGGACCGCTGCCCGGCCCGGTTGCCCGCCCGTCGCCCTCCACCACCCTCAACGGACGCCTTCGGCGCAGCTCTCGCCTTCCCGTGAACACCCCTCCTGCCGCCGACGCCGCGCCCAGCGCCTGCCCCGCCTGGGCGGGCACCTGGCCGAATACCGCAACGAGCACGCCTACGCCGCCGACGTCCAGGCACAGAACCCGCAGCTGATCGTCTGGTTCGGGGAGCAGACCGGTTCGTTCTGGGTCGCTTCCTCCTCGGGCCTGGCTGAGGTCCCCGACGCCGCAACCCTGGACCGTCTCCTGCCCCCGGTTTTCGCCGGGTGCTGATCAACCGACCCAACCCCGGGCCGGGGAGTTTCCAGCGGCTCCCCGGCCCCACATCGGACCGTCGCCGCCCTTGGCCCTGAAGGCGAGGCCGAAAAAAGGACAGCCGACGGCCGGGGGGGGGCGATCACCCCTCCTCAGGCATCGAAGCGCAGATCCGCGATGCCGGACAGATCGATGCCGTAGCGGTCGTAGACCTTCGTGGTGTTCTCACCCGTCAGAGACGACTCGTCGAATCCGAGCAGCGCGGCCACCCGCACCACTTCGGCACGGCTGTCAGCTTCGATCTCCAGATAGGCCGGGATCCGCGGCCAGGTGTCGACCTCCAACTGGACCCCGTCCAACGTGAAGCTGTGCCGCCGGTTCTCCTGGTAGGCCTTGGGCGTGTAACCGAGCTTGCCCAACAACGCGTTGGCGGTCTCGAAGTCACCGACCTCCGTCTCGGTTTCCCGAGTGCCGCCGATGGCGTCCGAATCGATTTCCTTCACCGTGAGCGTGACCCGGCTGCCGGTGTCGCGCAGGCGCACCCACCGCGACGTGTCCCCGGGCTCGATGTCGTACACGTAGCGCCGTTGGAGCACCTCACCTGCGTCAGCACCGCCCTTGTCGAGGATGAGCCGAGCCACCTGTTGGGGGTCGACGTCCAGGACCTTGGCCTCGTACTCGATCATGCTCACGTCGTCGGGTTCCCTTCCTTGTTGTGCGCAGTCAGTGGAAAAGTAATGGAGTCGCGGAGGTCGGCTTCCAACCTGCCACGGTCGACCTGGCGGAATCGGAGGATCTCCGTGCTCATGGGCCCGCTGAGGAAATCATCGATCGGTCGGCACAAGTCCATGCGTTGCAGGCACACACCGACCAAGTATCGCCCTGCACGGTCGCGGTACAGGCGGAGTCCATAGAAGCCCTCCTGGCAGTCGGTGTCGTTGTTGAACCGACAACCCTGGCATGTGGTGGGCAGACGCACGGGACGGATCCATTTGACGTGGATACGTCGTGTTCCGCCGTCGATGAGGTACCCGGTCCGTGCTCCAGAGGCTCCGGCCGTCAGTCGCCGGGCCTCGGCTACCGCACCTCGTTGGCGCAGAACCTCGTCGATAGCGTCGATGGACTCTTGGCCGTGGTCGAGGGAGTTGAGCAGGCGCACGGAAAGCTGCGGAGCGTAGCTGTCCAGGAGCCGGTGGACACGTTCGATATGGGTGTGGTCGAGCACGACGATGTTGGCGCTGGCTCGGACTGATGTTGCTTCGGTTCGGTGGACAGGCGCCTGGCTGAGCTGCTGGCCATCACCGGCTCTACGGTTTCCAAATCCACACCGCCTGAGGTGGTCTGGACCAACTAGACGCTGGCAGGCCGCCCTACGGTTCTTTCAGCGGCAGTAGATGGGGTTCGGGTTGATGAAGCACGTCAGGCTGTTCTGCCTGTCGATGCGCTCCTGCTCGGCCTGCCGGGCACTGCACATCTGAATCGCGATGATCGCCACCAAGGCGATGAGGATGATCATCGGCCAGTTCGTCTTGCGGCTCGGTTTGTTGTCGGGGGTGCTCAAGGCGGTCTCCTTCGATGGATAGGTACAGGTCAGTAGCGGGTTCATCTGCTCCCGCGAGCTGATGTCCCCGCCCGGCGTGCCCTGGCCGGGCAGCCGCCTCCCCAACCCTCAGGAGGCGGCCGTCTGTGGCGGCTGAGCTGCCGCGGCGTGGTTTCGGAGGAAGCCGAGGGAAAAGACGCAGGTCACATCCCCGCCGCACGAGGCGCCCTCGCGAATATCCGTCTCCTGCAGCCACCGAGTTGAGACAGCACTGGGCGGGCACGAAGCCGCACCCGCCCGGGCAGCGCACACCGCGTTGGCGACGGTGGAACGCATGGTGGCCGACGGCCGGGGAAAGCCCTTGGGCCAGATGCTTCAACCGGATCGTGGCGCCGCAGCCGCCGGCACTGCCGTCAGCAGCGGCGCCCTCGCATCCCTCTTCCCCTCTTCGGCTAGAGCTCCCGGTGCTGCCAGCAGCGGGCCAGCAGCGGTTCGACCCGGTAGGTGTCCCCCTCGGCGCGGTCGAACACGCCAAGCTCCTCCAAGCAGGCCACGGCCGTGTCGGGGTCGGGGTGTGCCTCCCGGAGTTCGACCGCCTCGACCAGGTCGGCGCGGGAGGCCGGACCGTCCAGCAACTCGACCACCGCGTCGAAGGCCTCAGCGAGGGGACGGTGGGCGGTCAGCCCGACCTGCTCCACCAGCTCGGCCGACCGTCCGGGCTGGGCCAGCTCCTTGGCGAGCCGTTCCAGCGCCTTCTTCTCCTGGTACTGCTGCGCCAGTTCCTGGGCGCGGTCCACCAGCACCGGCCAGCCGCCGGTGGTCTCCAACAGGCGTTCCTGGCGTTCAGTGGTCGTGAACTGCTCGGTGGCGCGGGACCAGTTCTGCAAGGACAGCTTGTCGTGGCGGCGCAGCCGGACCAGTCCCACACCCCGGTGGTCGGGGTCGGCCAGCAGGGCCTCCCAGAACTCCATCTGGGCGGGGTCGGAGACCAGGACCACCGACCGGGTCACCCCGCGGCCCCGCGGTGTCCGCTCCAGCGCTGCCTCCACACTGGCCACGCAGGTGTCGGCGCGGGAAGTGACGCGGGCCAGGTCGGACAGGACGATGCGGCGCTGCCCCGCCCGGCCGTTCTCGAGAGCCTCCTCGTAGCGGCGCCGGTCCTGGGGCTCCTGGAGGCCGAAACGCTCCCCGAAGTCGTCGCGCACCGAACGGATGGTCTCGGTGACATCGGCGATACCGGTGGCGGCCGAGCCCAGCACCAGCCGGACCTGGTTGACATGGTCCCCGAGCAGATCGTCGAGTTGGGACGCGCTGAGCGGGGCCAGCCGGTCGTCCGCCAGGCGGCGGCGCACGGCGGAGGTGATGGATTCGGCCGGGACCATCTCCTCGTCGGCGTTGAGCAGGGTGGTCTCCACCGCGTCGTTGGTGCCCATCATCCGCAGGGCGTTGGCCGAGCGCAGCCGCCAGCCGCGCAGGTCGCGGTTGTCAGCGAGGAGGCCGAGCCCCACCATCTCCTTGAGGTAGGCACGGAAGGCGTCCGAGTTGAGCCCCTCGAAGCCCTCCCTCCAGTACTCGAAGCACTCCTCGCGCAGCTCCATCTCGCTCAGCCGCACGTCCAGACCCCGCTCGTAGGCGTGGTGTGCGAGCACACAGGCGATGATGTTGTACCTGGGGTCCAGGTGCAGGGTGTCGCGGAAGGTCTCGATGATGTCCTCCCGCAGCTCCGGGTCGCCCTCCACGGCCTCCACGTCGGTGCGGGTGACGGTGTAGGGCGGCTCCTGCGCGTCGGCGCCGTGACGCCTCAGGTCGTGCATGTGGCGGACCAAGCGGGCACAGAACATCTGCAGCAGGAAGGGCTGGTAGGAGCAGTGGCCCAGGATCCGGTGGATGAGCTCGTCACTCTCGAACCGGAAACCGAGCGCACCCATGGGGCGGGTCACCAGCAGGTGGGAGTAGTACGGGCTGAGGTGACCGATCATGGTCGGGCTCTGGGCCAGGTGCTTGAAGGTGTTGTTGGAGATCTTCGAGTACCGCTGGACCGAGTGCAGCCCGGCGAAGACGACCTTCGCGCGTCCCTGGGCGCCCGAGAGCTGGCCGAGTTCCTTGAGCCGGTTGGTCTCCAGGAACCGGGGCGCGTCGGCCTCGAAGAACCCGTCGGACTCGTCGAGCATGACCAGGAGGCTGCGCCGGGAGTCCCCGGTGAGCCAGGACAGGACCCCGGCGCGCACCAGGTCGTAGGCCTTGCCGGTGTCCCGGCGGTTGGCCTCGGGCACCACGCCCGCCGTGCGGAGCTCGCGCAGCAGCACGTCCCAGACGGCGTCCGCCCCCTGGACCCCCTGGCCGATGGTGACGGTGCTCAACTCGATGTGCACGGCCACCCGCTCGGGGTCGAGTTCGAATTCGGTCTTGGCCGAGTGCAGCAGCGCCGACTTGCCCAGGCCGCGCCCGCCGAAGACCACCTGGGTGTCCTCGGAATTGATCACGGCCCGGCGCTCGGCACGCCGCCCGTAGAACATCTCCGGGGGAACCAAGGAGCGCTTCTTGGGCACGTAGGGCTGGACGGACGAGAAGGGCAGGAGTACCGACAAGGCGGTGTCGACCTGACGGTTCCCGTAGGCGGCCAGGTAGGCCAGGGCGGCGTCGTCCAGCACGATCACCGGGGTCTCGTTCTGCACCGCCTCCACCGCGAACCTCCGGCGGACCTCGGCGGACATGGTGCCCATGTAGGCGACCAGGAGGGCGCCACCGGCCGTGTCCTTGTCCACCCAGCTGCGCAGCAGCTCGGCGCGGGGCTGGCCCCAGCACACCATGACCCGGAGGCGGCCGTGCAGCTTGCTGCCGAACTGCGGCACCGTGGGATCGCCGTTCCAGGTGATCCGGGAGAACTCGAAGTAGCCGCGGTCGAGCCCTTTGGCCCGGAGCTGGTGGAAGCCGGAGGCGACCGGCACGTCGTAGCCGAGCACCCGCAGGGCCGGAACGAGGAAGCCGCGGACGTACTGTCGGCCGACCTGGTTCCGCTGCCGGGTGGGGACGTCCCGCGCCTCGCGCCAGACCGCCAAGGCGTCGGCCACCAGGGCGCGGGCGTCGCCGGACAGGCCGCCGAAGTCCAGCCCGGAATCTCCCCGCAGGGAGAACACCCCGCCCGACCGCGCCGCTTCCAGCAGCCCGGTGGTGATGCCGCGCGGCAGGCCGTCGGGGACGCGGGGGAAGAAGTCGGACAGCTGGTGGTCCTCCTCCGACCTGGGCAGGGGTTCGCCGATCTCGCTGAAGTAGACGAGCTCCTCCGCGGTCAGGAGCTGGCCGTCCTCGATGAGGGAGCGGATCCGCCCCTCCTCCACCTCGGAGCGGTCCGGCCGGGCGAGGAGGACGTCGAGGCGGTCGGTGAGCCGGGCCGCGGCCTGCCGCCGGTACTCGGGCAGGGTCCGCGCGGCCTCCTCGACCCGGGCCCTGGCCGGGGCCAGATCGGAGACGTCCAGCCGCGCCGCGAGGTCGAGGAGTTCGGTGAGGTAGCCGTCCTGCTCCTCACTGACCTCCTGCTGGACGCGGGCGCGGCGGAGCGTGGTGAGCAGCGAGTCGCGCGCGGCGGTGAGTTCGTCGCGGCTGCGCCGTTCGGCGGCCTCGATGCGGCTCCGGGCCCTGTCCGGCTGGAGGTCGGCTGCGGGCGCCAGCGCACCGGTCTCGGCCAGGTCGACCAGGTGCCGGGCGGTGGGGTAGCGCTCGGCGCGGATCTGCACGTCGAGCGCCTGTACCCAGTCGAGTCCGGCCGCGGCGGCGAGCGTGTCGGGGCCGGTGTCCTCGGGCGCGCTCACCCGGGCGGTGACCGGGTCGACGGTGGCGTGGGCGATCTTGAGGAGGTCGACGGTGAGGACGTGGTCGGGCAGGGGCTCACCCCGGCCGGTCGGGACGCCCTCCTCGACGAGGCCGCCGATCCCCGCCAGGGCCTCGGCGGCCGCGGCGTGGGCGGCGCCGGTCAGGGTGGGCTCCGAAGCGCGTGCGGCCAACGCGGACCGGGCCTGGGGCAGGTGCCGCAGGACGGTCTGGCGCATCTCGACGAGGTCGTCGTGGGCCCAGACGCGGCTCCGGTCGTCTCCGTGGTCGAGGGCGGAGACCGCGTCGAGCCACTCGGAGACCACCATGAGGGCGGACTCCACGAGCGAGACCAGGTTGTTGCGGGCAGCGCCCTGCAAGGCCCGGTTGGAGGAGCCGCGCAGGGCGGTGTCGGCCCGGTCGATCTCCTTGTTGAGGTTCTCCCGGCGGCTGAGGGCGGCCAGGCGTTCGGCGACCTGCGCGCGACGGGAGCGGTCGTCGTTCGCGGCGGCGGTGAGGAGCGAGCCCACGGGGCCCTGCTCGGCGAACCAGGTCTGGGCGAGCTTGGTGGCCCGGCGGAAGCGGAGGTTGCGCGGGACGCTCAGGCGTTGCACGGCCTCGGCCCTGGCACGGTCGAGCCGGTCCCGCAGCTGCCCGGTGTCGGCCAGCGTGGTGCCCAGCGGGTTGCCGACCAGTAGCCCCTTGAGGGCGCGCTGGCCGACGGCCTGGGCGATGGCGGACAGGTGACCCTCCAGGTGCGGGGCGATGCCGTCCAGGAGGGCCCCGGCGGTGGACTCCCCGGTGGTCAGCGCGGCGCGCAGCAGGGCCGGGGCGGTCAGGAGGAGGGCCGGGGCGTCCTCGGTGAGCAGCTGCGGGTCGAGGCCGGCCAGTTCGTCGCGCAGGCGGACGGCGCAGGGCCCGTTGGGGCCGCGCAGGTGGTCGGCGAGGGCGGCCACGCGCAGGGCGTGGACGCGGTGGCCGGGTTTTCCGGTGGCTTCGGCCAGGGCGATGGCCAGGGAGTGGCGGCGCTCGGCCACGGTCCGGTGGAGTGCGGATTCGGTGCTGTTCTCGTAGACGGCTTCGCTGGCGGTCCCGTTGCCGTCTGCGCTGCCGTCCCCGTTGTCGCTGTGGGTCGGCGGGTCGGGTTCGGGGGTGTGGCCGGGTCCGAAGGGCTGTTCGGCCTCGGTGCTCTCGGCGTGGCCGGTGTCGGGTTCGGTGGTTTCGGGCTCGGGGGTGTCGGGCTCGGGGGTGTTGGGCTCGATGGGCTCGGGCCCGGTGGGCTCCGGCTCGGGGGACGGACCGGTTTCCGGGACAGGGGCGGTCTCGGGGGCGCGTACCCGGGCCGGGCCTGCGTCGTCGTCGGCCGTGGACGGGGCCGTGGAGACGGGGTGTCCGCTCATGATGACGGCCATGGGCAGACCGTAGAGCTCGTCGGGCAGGCCGGACAGGATCGTGCCTTGGAGCGCCTGCATGCGGATGGGGTCGCGTTCGCGTTCGGCCGCGGAGAGTTCGGCCAGCTCGGCCAGGCCGGTGAGCGCCGCGCGGAGCGGGGTGCCGTGCTCGGTGCGCGCCTGGGCGACCAGGTCGTGCAGCAGGGCGATCTGGTCCGCGGTGATCCCGTGGGGTGCGGGCAGGTCGAGGAGTGAGCCGATCCGGGTGCTGGTGCGCTCGTACTCCTCTTGGCGTGCCAGGACGCCGTCGAGGTCGCCGATCCGGACGGTTTCGGGGTCCAGGCCCAGGCGCAGGGCCCACACGGTGAGGTCGGTGTCGTAGCTGGTCAGGGCACTCAGATCGGCCTCGGTCAGGCGTGCGCCTTCGGTGAGGGACTCGTTGAGGGCGGTGAGCGCCCGCCGTGCCCGGGTGTGGTGGCGGGCCAGTCCGGCCTGCCCCTGCCGGAGGTCGTCGGCGCTCATCTCCGGCGGTTCGAGGGGTGTCGGGCTCGGGCCGGGCTCTGCGGCCGGGGGTCCGGGGGTGGTCATGGCCGCGAGGTCCTCCGGTGGCTGGGTGTGCGGTGGTGGCGCCCCCGGGGCGGTGGCCGCCTCCTCGGCGGGGGCCGGAACCCGGTGGGGGCGGTGGACGAAGCCGGGGGTCGCCTCGATGACGGCGGTGGCGGCCGCGAGCACCTCGGTCAGGGCGCCCGCATGGACTGCCCCGTCGATCGGTTCGCCGGAGGGCTCGCTGACGGCGAAGCCGGGCCACCAGGCCTGGTCCGCGGCCCAGGTGAGGACGCGTGCGCCCTCCGCACCGACGGACAGCGAGCCCCACAGGACCCCGGCGAGCAGCGTGGGCGACCAGCGCTGCGGTGCCCCCCGCGGATCGGCAGTGGCGCAGAGGATCCCGGTGACCACGGGCGGGGCCAGCAGGTACACGAAGTGGTCAGCGTCGCCGGGTTCCGCGTTGCCCAGGCGGAGGAGGGCGTCCCGGCACAGGGAGCGGGAGACCGTGCGCGGGCTCAGCTTGAGCCCGAGGAAGCGCAGGGCGTGCCCGCGGATGCGGGGCGGGGCCGGGGTGAGCAGGTCGGAGACGTCCTGCTCGGTCAGGTGGGGCAGGGCGCGGGTCCGGGCGCCGGGGAGCGCTTCGAGTGCTTCGGACAGCCGGGTCAGGGCCGGGAGCGCGGCCTCAGGGGTGGTGAAGCCGGGCTCGTCCCGGATGACGGGGAAGCGTGTGGTGGAGCAGGGCGGACAGTCGGGGTGGGAGGGCTTGGTCACGGGGTGCTCCGCTTGGTTTCGGTGGCGACGGGGCGCCGGTCACGGCTGGGGGCGGGGCCGAACAGGGAGTGGCCCTGGCGGAGGCGTCGGGCGGCCGGAGCGTTCGTGGTCCTCGCGCCGTGTCCTCGCGCCGTCCACCACTCCCCCGATCCTCGGGCCAGTTCACTGACGAAGACTCTACATCAAGTACTGTGAATATTGCCAACCATTCAATGTGCACAAAGATGACAGTTGATGTCAGGGAGGTCTGGTGTGACTGGATCCGTACACGGGCATGCGAGGAGCGCCCCCACCCCGGTAGGTTGGGCCTGTCGACGCGGCACCCGGACCCACTTTCGGGCGCCCGTCCAGGCAGGGCCCCGACCCCAACCGTGGGCCGGGGTGACGTACCGGACCGTGCGGTCTCCCCCGACAACGAAATCCAGTGCCTTGGCCCAGCTCGCCGTCCACAGGGACTTCCTGCAGGAATTCGCCAAACTCCCCAAGCCCGCGCAGAACCGCGTCAGCGAGGTGTTCGCCAAGTTCGAGCGGGCCACCCACACCGGTGTGCACCTGGAGAAGATCGCCAAGGCCCGGGACGACCGGTTCCGCAGCATCCGCATCGACCAGTCCTGGCGCGGCATCGTGCTCGCCCCGGCCAGCGGCGACACCTACACGCTGCTGCGGGTCCTGCCCCACGACAAGGCCTACGAGTGGGCCGAGCGCCGCACCGCCTCCGTCAACCAGGCCACCGGCGGCATCGAGATCCGCGACGTGGAGGCGATGCACACCAGCCTCCCCTTCCTGCGGCAGATGGCCGAGAAGACCACGGAACAGCTGTTCTCGCACGTCAGCGACGCCGACCTGACCCGCCTGGGGGTGGACGGGGAGACGCGGACCTTCGCCCGGGTGCTCACCGGAACCGAGCAGCTCAACGCCGCCCAAGGGCTACTGCCCCCGGTGCAGTGGACCGTCCTGTGCGGCCTGGCCTCCGGGATGAGCCCCGAGGAGGTCTGGGCCGAACTGGGCACGCAGATCACCGGCGAGATCGACCCCGACGACCTGGACACCGCGGTGCGCCGCAGCTCCGACCGGGTCCTGCTGGTGGAAGGGCCCGACGAACTCCTGACGGTGCTCGCCCACCCCTTCGACCTGTGGCGGATCTACCTGCACCCGGCCCAGCGCCAGGTGGTGGAGGCCGCCTACCGCGGCCCGGCCCGGGTCAGCGGCGGACCCGGCACCGGCAAGACCGTGGTCGCCCTGCACCGTGCGCACACCCTGGCCCGGCGCGGCCACGGGCCCGTGCTGCTGACCACGTTCACCTCGACGCTGGCCCGCTCCCTGGAGCAGAACCTGACCCTGCTCGCCGAGCAGGCGGGCGAGCCCCTGGCCGCCGGGCGGGTCCGGGCCGAGAACATCGACCGGATGGCCCACCGCGTCTTCCGGGAGACCCACGGCCGCCCCGACCTGCTCACCCCCAAGCACGAACAGGAACTGTGGGAACGGCTGGCCGGCGAGCTCGGCGCATCCGACCTGTCCCCCGCCTTCCTGTCCCAGGAATGGCGCCAGGTGGTGCTGGCCCGCCGGGTGGTCGCGGCCGACGAGTACCTCGCCGCCAAGCGCACCGGCCGGGGCCGCGGCCTGTCAGCCGCCCGCAAGGCCGTGGTGTGGCAGGTGGTGTGGGCGTTCCAGCGCGAGCTCACCGAAAAGGGCCTGTGGACCCACGAGACCGTGTGCGAGGAGGCCGCGCGCCTGTTGGCGGCGCTCCCGGACGGGGAGAAGCCGTACCGCCACGTGGTGGTGGACGAGGCCCAGGACCTGCACCCGGGCCAGTGGCGGCTGCTGCGCGCCGCGGTGGCCCGAGGGCCCGACGACCTGTTCGTGACCGCCGACGCCCACCAGCGCGTCTACGGGCCCCAGGTGGTGCTCACCGACGTGGGCGTGGACGTGCGCGGCCGGTCCGCGAAACTGCGCATCAACTACCGCACCACCGCCGAGATCCTCACCTGGAGCCTTGGGCTGGTCCACGGGCAGAACTTCGACGACCTGGAGGGCGGCCCCGACACCGTCACCGGGTGCCGGTCGGAGATGCACGGCCTGCCTCCGGAGCTCAAAGGACTGGCGACCTGGGGGGCGGAACTGGCCCACCTGGCCTCGACAGTGCGGGGTTGGAGCGACTCGGGGGTGCTGCCCGCCGAGATCGGGGTGGCGGTGCGGTCGCGGCGGTTGGCCCGGGATGTGTGCCTGGCCATCGAGGAGTCCGGACTGCGGGCCCGACTCCTGGAGGACGGCGAGGGCGGGAACGGCGCCGTCATGGTCGGCACCATGCACCGGATGAAGGGGCTCGAGTTCCGCTGCCTGGCGGTGGCGGCCGTCGGCGAGGCCCAACTGCCGGCGCCCCGCAGCGTGACCCCCGAGGAAGAGGACCCCGGGGCCCACGCACGCGACCTGCTGCGCGAGCGCAGTCTGCTGTTCGTGGCGTGCACCCGCGCCCGCGAACACCTGAGCGTGAGCTGGCACGGCAGGCCCAGCCCGTTCGTCGACGCGATCCTGCCGTAGACCACGACGACACCCCCGAACAGAAGGACGGCCCCATGGCGAAACTGTCCACCCTCCTCGACCAGATCGACTCAGGGACCATCCTGCTCCCGGAGTTCCAGCGCGGATACGTCTGGAACCGCGACCAGGTGCGCGGGCTGATGCGGTCCATGTACCTGCAGTACCCGGTGGGCAGCCTCCTGCTGTGGGAGACCGCCGACGTCAAGGCGGCGGTCCGGGGCGGCGGGGCCAGCAGTGGAAACCGCCTCCTGCTCCTCGACGGCCAGCAACGGGTCACCAGCCTCTACGGCGTGATCAGGGGCAGCGCCCCCGAGTTCTTCGAGGGCAGCGACGAGGTGTTCACCGGCCTCCACTTCAACGTGGACACCGAGGTCTTCGAGTTCTACAAACCGAGCCTGATGAAGAACGACCCCCTGTGGGTGGATGTCACCGGTCTGTTCGCCTCCAGCCTCATCTCCTACATGAAGCGGTTCGCCGACCACCCGGACGGCGACCTCTTCATGGACCGGCTCAACACGCTCCGGGAGATCACGTCGCGCGATTTCCACTACGAGAGCATCACGGGGGCGGACCGCGGTGTCGAAGAGGTGGTGGACATCTTCAACCGCGTCAACAAGGGCGGTACGAAGCTGTCCGAAGGCGACCTCGCGCTCTCCAAGCTCTGTGCCCAGTGGCCGGAGGCGCGGACCGTCATGCGGGGCACCCTGCAGCGGTGGGAAGAGGTCGGCTACTCCTTCCGCTTGGACTGGCTGCTGCGCAACGCCACCGCGGTGGCCAGCGGCCGGGCCTCGTTCGACGCCTTGGGCAAGGTCACCGCGGAGCAGTTCCAGAAGGCACTGGCCGACTCGGTCAGCCACGTGGGCGGTTTCCTCGACACGGTGTCGGGACGGCTGGGACTGGACCACAACCGCGTACTGATGGGCCGGGGCGCCTTTCCCGTGATCTCCAGGCTGCTGGAACTCAACGGCGGCGACTTCGACGACGCGGCCCACCGGGACCGGGTGCTGTACTGGTACGTGCACACCGCCCTGTGGGGGCGCTACACCGGATCGACCGAGACCTACTGGCAACAGGACTTCGACACGGTCGCCGAATCCGGGGTGGACGGGCTCATCAGGTCCTTGGAGCAGGTCCGGGGCGGCAGCCTGGAAGTGCGGCCGGAGGACTTCGAAGGCTCCACCAGGGGGTCGCGCTTCTATCCGCTGCTGTACATGCTCACCCGGGTCAAGGGTGCGCGCGACTTCGGCAGCGGGCTGGAACTGCGGGCGGAGATGCTCGGCAAGATGTCCTCCCTGGAGGTCCACCACCTCTTCCCGAAGAGTGTGCTGCACAGCGACTACGACCGCGGGCACATCAACGCGATCGCCAACTTCTGCTTCCTGACCCAGCAGAGCAACCTCGAGGTGTCCGACCGCAAACCAGAGGAGTACTTCCCCGAGGTCGAGGACCGCCACCCCGGCGTCCTGGCGTCACAGTGGATCCCCACCGACCCGGACCTGTGGAAGGTGGAGAACTACCTGGACTTCCTCGCCGCGCGCCGAGAGCTGCTGGCGGAGGCCGCCCAGTCCTTCCTGCAGGAACTGGCCACCGGTTCCCGCCCGTCGGCCGACGAACCGCTGCGTCCGGTTACCGTGCTCTCCGACGAGCCCGACGACGCGCGCAGCGTACAGATCCGGGAGATGGTCGAAGAGCTGCTGCGCCAGGGCTACGCCGAGCCGGAACTGGACACGGTGATCGCCGACCCGACCAGCGGCCGCCCGATCGCCGAGGCGGAGGCGTTCTGGCCGGACGGGCTACAGCACGGGGTGGGCAAGCCGGTGGTTCTGGAACTCGACCCGGAACAGGCGGACCTGCCCCGGCTGCAGCAGTTGGGGCACGAGGTGTTCACCTCGGTGGACTCCCTGCTGGGCTTCGTCAACCGCCTGGGCAGGGAGGCCGCGGGGACCGTCGAAGAGGAAACGCGTGCGGACGGGGACCCGGCCGACGGCCCGCAGACCGCCGACTTCGGGCGGGCCATGCTCTCCATCTACGAGAGGGCCAAGCAGGAGGCCGACTACACCGCCTCGTTCTTCCTGGGGATGCTGTCGGAGCTGGGGCCGCTCGGCACCGCGCGCAGGCTCCTGAACTCCCCCGCGGTCTCGGACGGGTTCGCCAACCTGTGGGAGCGGGGCCGTTTGGACCTGACCGTCGAGGCGCTGGTGCTGCAGTCCGAGTTCGCCCCGCTGTTCACCGAGGAGGAGCTGGGCCGGGCCCGGAACCGGCTGGAGCAGTTCGGGCACCGGTTCGTGGAAGTGTGAGGAGGAACGGCGGGTACGGGCGGTGGAGACCGGCGGTGCCCCCGGCCTTGGAGTTCTGGTCTTGTTATGCGATTGTTCCACCATTCGAGGCAGGAAATCGAACGCGGGCCGCTGTGCCTGGGCATTCATCGCGGCAAACGTGAGGAAATGATCACTGCTCTCGTTTTCGATGAGCGGGTCCGGCCGATCTCCGAACTCCCGCAACCGGCTCCTGGGCGGCGCTCAGGCCGCGTCAGCGGGTGGGAGAAGCGCGCCAGCGAACTGCTTGAGCTGGGCGTTCCTATCCACTTGTCCCGTTCCGCGCGTGTTCGAAAACCAAGCGCAGCACCCAGCACTTTCGGTTTCCGGGACGCTCGCTGAAACCGACAGTGGCGACAATGGTACTTTCGGGAATGGATATACCTTTACCCAGCCTCTAGGAGTGCCATTGAACGCGCCCGGGCAGCGCGAGCCTGCCAGCTATTCCGCGGAAGAACTGGCCGACCCGAGCATCGACCCCACGACCCTGCGGCAGATCGCCGCCGCCCGCCCCGACCTGTGGCGGCTGGTCCACGACCATCCGAACTGCGACCGCGAGCTCGCCGGATACATCGAGCAGAACACGCCTCCGGCCGCCCCACCGCAGCAGCCCCCGGGGGCGCCGCAGCCCGGAGGTCAGCCCCCGCAGGCCGCGCAGCAGATGGCCACGGGGGCCAGACAGGTGGCGGACGGCGCGAAGACCTACTTCACCACTACGGTCGCGCCCGCCGCCAGGAACGCGACCCAGACGGTGAGCGAGAAGTCCGGCCTGGCATCGGGGTCCGTGCACTGGACGACCTGGTTCCAGTTCGCGCTTCCCGCGGTCGCACTAGTCGGGATCATCGCGCTCTTCATGCCGCTCGCCTCGGTGTCGGCCATGGGACGCACGGAGAGCATCAACTACTTCTCCGACGGTGCCCCCGAAGGTGAGGGCATCGCCATGCTCACCCTGTTCCTGCTGGTCATCGGTTTCTCCGTGGTTTCGCTGCTGACCGCCAAGAAATGGGCCGTCATCACCACCGGCGTCATCGCCATCCTCGTCGGCCTCTTCAGCATGGTGAACGGCTTCGGCACCTCGGCCTCCATCAACGACCTGGGCTTCGGCTCCGTCGGCGCCGGCGCGATCCTCCTGGGCCTCGTCGGTACCGCGCTGCTCGTCACCGCGATCATCACCATGCTGCCGAAGACCAAGCCCGGCCCTCAGCAGCCGTACGGTCCTCAGCAGCCGCCGCACCCCCACCAACAGCAGATGCCCCCGCAGTACCCGGCCCCTCACCAGCAGGGCCCTCCCCAACAGGGCCCTCACCAGCAAAACCAGCAGGCCCCTCCCCAGCAGCAGATGCCCCACCAGCAGGCTCCCCCGCAGCAGGGCCCCCCGCAGCAGGGCCCTCCGCAGCAGGGCCCTCCGCAGCCCTGAGCGGGTCATCCGAACGGGGGCGGTACCGGGTCGGTTCCCGGCACCGCCCCCAGCGGGTTCACAGTGCCCGCAGCACCACCAGGTGGCAGGTGATGTTCTCCTTCGCGTGGTAGACGCTCTGCGGGCTGGTCTCCTCCAGCCGCGCCGCGCCGGACTCCTCCAGTGCCTCGGCCCGGGCCTTGTAGCCGTGGGGTTCCCAGATGCGGTCCAGGACGGTGACCACGACCGGCGCACCAGGGCGGGCCACCCGCACCAGTTCGTCGAGCGCCTCGGGACCCACGTGTCCCTCGGTGAGGGTTCCGACGCAGATCACCGCGTCGTAGGATCCGTCGTCGGCGGACAGGCGCTGCGTCAGGTCGGCCTTGTCGAGGTTGCGGTAGACCCCCTTGGCGCGCGCGTGGTCCAGCATCGCCGAGGACAGGTCGATGCCGTCGATGACCTCCAGGCCGTGCCCGGCCAGGGCAGCACCGACCAGTCCGGTCCCGCAGCCCGCGTCGAGGACCTCCGCCCGAGGCCGGTCGGCCAGCAGGCGGCTCAGCCGCTCGGCGGCATGCACGGGGGCCGCGTAGCCCATGCCCTCGGTGGTGTCGTGCTCGTAGGTCTCGGCCCACTCGTCGTAGGTGCTCTCGCACTCGTCCGGGCTCTTCAGGGCGTACACGCGGTCCAGAATCTTGCGGGGCTCGCTCATAATCGGCCTCTCCTCACAGTCGGCGTCCGGTTGTCAGCACTCCTGCTTTTCCGGCGAAACGGTCGGAAAACCTCAGAGGTGACCATACAGGGCAGACCTCGAGGGCCGGGTCAGCTGGGGTCCTCCCAGGAGTCCAGGGTGTACCGGCTCAGTTCGACGTCGTTGTTGGTGATGATCACCGTGTCGCCGGTGATCTCGTAGGCGTAGGTCGCGTTCCGGGCGAGGTAGCCGTCAGCCGTGGTCTCCGCCTCCATCAAGAGGGCCTCGTCGTCGCCGCCGCGGGTCTCACCGTGGTAGTAGACCTGGCCGCTACCGTCCGAGCACAGGATGATGCGGTGGTTGTCGGTCTCGAAGGCGTCCACCAGCGAGGTCTGGCCGCCCGGGATGAGGTCGGCGACCCGCGTCGGGCAGGAACCCGACGACCCATCGACGCTGTCGGAACCTCCCGAGGTTCCCCCGCCGGACCCCGAACTGAAGGGGCCCGAGGAGCTGAAGTTGGAGACGCAGCTCTGCAGCATGTAGAAACCGACAACCGCCGCGACCGCGATCAGTATCCACTTTCCGCAGCCGCCGTTCGTCGTCCCGTATTCCGGCGCGGCGTAACCGGGGCTGCTCCACCCGCTGGGCGGCGGAGCGGGAGGCCTACCCGAGTATCCGGTTCCGGGCGCCGACGGCGCCGTAGGCGCTGGCGGGAAATCCGCTGGCCCGAAGAAGATCTCGTCTGCGGGGTCCACGGGCGGTGTGTGCCCCGCTGAGGAACGGGACGGCGGCGGGCGTCCCCCGGCCCCGGATGTCGGCGAGGAGACCTTCGGGCGTGTGGGCGGTGTCTTCGGAGTGGTCTTTCTCGGGGCGGTCTTCTTGGTCGTGCTCCCTTTCGGAGCGGCCTTCTTCGGTGAAGGCTTCTTCGGCGGCTTCACGCGAACCGTGCCCACGGTGACGTCGCGCGCCACGTCGCACAGATCGCAGGCCATGAGGGAGCCGGGGTTGTAGGTGTCACAGGCGTGGCAGCGCCACGTGGGCCCCTTAGGTGCCGCGCTCGGCTCCGGGGACCGGGACCGCTCCTCCTCGCAAACCTGGCAGCGGACACGGCTGGTCTCGTTGTACGTCTGGCAGGCATGACAGCGCCAGGTCGCTTGGGTCACCGGTGGTCAGCCTCCGCGCGGCGTCGGTAGACGTCCTGATAGAGCTCCTTGGTCCGCAGCCCGGGAGCAAACCCGGCCCACTCCCGCTCCACAGCGGCTCCGGGCGCGGCGGGGTGCGGCGGGAACAAGGCCACCCGGTGGTCCTCCTGTTGGCGGGGACCGGTACTGCGCCTACCGGGGTCGCCGGCTCCGCTCGCCCGGGCGGGTTCCTCCTGCTGAAGGTGTTCCGCCGCCTCCGGGGGCGTCCGGTGGGGGTGTTCCGCGGCCTCCGGGCCCGTGGGACCCGCGTGGCTCTGCTCCTGCCGGGGGCGCGGTCGCAGCCAGGGGCAGCGGCCCACCAACTCGCGGAACAGGGCTTCGGCTGTGTGCACGTCGTGCTCATCACGCAGCCCGATCCGCACCACGACCATCCCCATGTCCACATCGTCCGCATCCGCAGAGGGGTACCGACTCCGGAAGCGCATGGTCAGCATCCGGGGAGGTTCGTGGGGCACCTCCCCGAAGAGGAGCTGGTCGCACAAGTCCAGACTCCACTTGAGTCCGAGGCCGTGGGGCCAATCGATGAGGATGTCGGCGGACTGGAGGTACACGCGGGCTTCCTTGAACCACGCGTCATGGTCACCGTAGGCGGGCACACCGTGCCTCTTCCCTTGGTGCTCACCCTTGGTACGAGGGAACCAGTTCTGCACGGGCGTCTCACAGGCTGTTGGCGATGGTGTTGATGATCTCGTCCATCTCGAACTCCTCCAGACCGTCTCCGGCCCGCGAGGGGAAGTGCATGCTCAGGTTCCACTCCTCACCGATGTCGGCCCAGGGCTCCTCGTCTGGGGCGAAGAGCACCAACCGCTTGGCGGAGTTGTCCATCCGGGCGGCCTGGCTACGGGCGTAACCCCACTCCTCGTGGAGGTCGTCCAAAGAGTGGGGTATGCCGACCGGGTACCCCTGCACCGAGGTCGCGCCTGGGTCGCCCAGGGGGTGGGCGGTGGCGTCGGTGAACATGACGATGACGTGGCGGCGCCGATCGAGGCCGGTCTCCCAGTCGGAGCGGATCGCCAGCGCGAGCGCCTCCAAACCCGATTCGGGGACGTCCCCGCCTCCGGTGGCCTGTAGTCCCTTGACGAAGCGCTCGTACTCTCCCTCGTCGTCCGGGAAGCTGAGGAACTCCGTGGACTCGACCGCGTCGCCGGGGTTGTCCGCGAAGTCCCTGAAGGCGATGATGCGCAGGCGCAATTGGCTGATGGTCTTGCTCTTCTGCGCCATGACGACGCTGAGCCGGGAGTGGAATCCCAGCGCGCTCGATTTCACCTGTTCCAAGACGGGGCCCATGCTCGCGGTGACGTCGACGCAGAGCACGATGTCGACCGCGTAGGCGAGGCTTCCCTGATTCTGGATGTTCATCGGCTCTCCGTTGGTTGGTGGTGTGGATACTGTCCCCGGCCGCACGGTGTCTCTTCCGGTTGTCACGACCAGTTGATGCGGACCCGGGACCGGCGCTCAGGGCCGGATCCGCGCGTTGTCTCCTCGCCCTTCTCCGAACCACTGCTCTCGGACACCTCACCGGTGTCAGGGCCGGGTTTCGGGATGTTGGTTCGGATCCGGCTCCGGCCGGCGGCTCCGCCAGCCTCCCTCCCCCGTTCAGCGGCGGGTCGCCTGCCGTCCTCGGAACCCGGGTCGGCCCGGCCCGAGCCAAGTTCGCACGCCTCGGGGGTGATCGCACTGACGAAGGAGCCGGCACCCGGCCGGTCTCCGGGCATGACCGCGCACATCCGGGCAAGCAGGGAGCGCGTGCCGGACGCCAGCACGGGGGCGAACTCCAGTTCCTGTCCGCCGTTGACCGCCTCAGCCGGGCATCCGTAGCCGTCGGGAAACGCGGGCAGCTCCCCGGTCAGGTAAAGGTGGGTGAGCAGCCCGAGCGCGAAGATGTCGGAGGCCGTGGTCAGCTGCTCCGGACCAGCCCCCGCCTCACCCCGCACGTAGCGGTGCCACTCGGGAGAGCCGTACAGGACGTCTCCGGCGATCTCCTCGTGTTCGGGTGGGCTCCCGCTGATGAAAGCGTCGTCGAAATCGATCAGCTTCGCCGTGTGGAACACGGTCGGCTTCTGCACCAGCACGTTGTCCGGCTTGAGGTCGCCGTGGACGATGCCGATATCGTGCAGCTGGCGCAGGCTCTGGCCCAGAGTCTTGAGCATGATCGCCTTCTCCCTGGCCGGCAGCGTGTGCACGGTGTCCAGGTTGGAGGTGTCGATGCGCTCGGTGACCTTGTAGTAGGTACTTCCCTCGCAGAAGAAATCCCAGGCGATGACGAGGTTGCCGCCTCCCGCCTGGTCCGGCTTGAGCGCGTTCATGATGTGGCGGTGGCGCTTCTCGAACTCCTCGCAGGTCTGGAGGCGGATCCGGGCGCTCCGGCTCGGCGGACCCGTGGAGGATTTGGGCCGCTTGGGGTCGAGAAAGCGCTTGAGGAAGTACTCTTGCCCCTCCCGTTCGGCAAAAGCCCACATGCACTTGCCGCCGCCGGCGTTGGTCGGCTCCGAGATGATCCGGTAGCCGTTGATCTCGTCACCGAGTTTCACGTCGTCTCCTCTTGGTCGGGCGGCAGCAGCGCCTCGTACCCCGTCCGATAGCGCTCCCAGCACTGCTCCTGCCAACGGTGGTGTTCCGCCAAGCCGGAGTCCGGGGTCGGACCAAAGGAATCGCGCAGAGTGGCCAGCCGCGCGCGGAAGCAGTCGCGCACGGAGGCGAAGTCGGGGAATCCGAAGCCGACCATGGCCAGGGTGGCGTCATCGGCCGTGTAGGCCCTCACCCGTCGTTCCAGCTCTGCGGTCAGGTCTTCACCGTCTCCCGCGAAGGCGAGCGATTCCAGGAGCAGGCGCTCGAACTGGTGCGGCGCGTCGACGTAGCCGAAGTACCCGTCCGTGGCGCAGAGCAGAATGAAGGGCTGGGCCAGTCGTACCTGCACCTTGTCGACCCGGAAATCGGCCGAGGCGCTGAGCATGTTCTCCATCGGGGGGTCCCGGCGCAGTTGGCGCAGGGCGTCCTTTTCCTCGGTGTGGTCACGGGTGAGGACCTGGAGTCCCTCGTCGGGGCGCAGGACGTAGACGCGTGAGTCACCGGCCCAATGCGCCTGGACTTCGACATGGTTGTCGGCCATGCGGTAGATGGCGGCAGCCATGGTGGTCGGCATGGATCGGACCATGCTGCCGGTGAGGCGGCTGCGTTCGCGGGGCCGCATGAGGCGCAGGGCCGCCCTGATGCGGTCTGACAGGGCCTCAGGTGCGGACGAGTGGTGGGGCGCCGGTCCCGTCACCTTCGTGTGGAACCACTCCCGAGTGGCCAGGGCGGCCACGCGGGAGGCGACCCACGCGCTGGTGGCCCTGTTACCGAAGCGGTCCGGGTCCGCCGCGGCGTTGCCCGCGCCGCCCGCGCCGTCGAAGACGCCGACCACACCCTCCCCTCTGATCCTGTGGTGTTCCAGCAGGGGCTCGGCGTCCTCGCCCAAGCCCGGAACCTTCTCGGCCCACACTCCCCAGGCCTGGACGCCCGGTTCCGTCAATGTCCACCGGGTCACCCCCTCACCGGCACGGGAGGGTTCGGTGAGCTGGTGCTCCGGTCCGTTCACCGCCGCCCCCCGTCGTCAGGGCGGGGCCGGACCCCGCGGACCCGACTGGCACGGGGAGACCCCGATCCGCCCGAGGACGGCCTCTCGGCACGGGCGGGAGGGGGAGCCGATGTGCGCGGCTTCCCCTCAACACCCCCGGGGGCTGGCAGGGGTTCGTCCTCCGGGGGCTCGGACGGCGGTTCGGCAATGAAGTCGGCGCCCTCGGTCTTACGTGCGGGGATCGTGTGCCCGGCCGGTTCCTCGAACGACTCGATTGCTTTGGCCGAGCGGGGCTCCGGCGCGTCTCCTGACCCGATGGTCCCCCTGACCCGGCCGATACCACCAGCGGTCCGGGAGCGGCTGTCGACCAACCGGTCGACGATGGTCCGCTCGATCTCTGCGGTGTCGAAGGGTTCCCGCTCACCCTCGTTGTGGCCCATCACCACTTCGAGGGCACGCATGAGTTCGGCCCGGTCCGCGGACTCCTCCGAGCGGATCCACTCGAGTACCGCCCGGTCGCCCTCCCTCTCCAGCATCCCGGCGATCAGGGCCTCGGGGCCCTCTTCCCTGAGGAGCTTCAGATTGTGGGAGCGGCTCATGAAGTCCAAACGCTGTTGCCGCAGCTTGTCGCGGTAGGCGCGTCCCCCGGTAGTGAGTTCCTCCTCATCCAGCTGGAGCTCGACCACGATCCGGCGTAGGGCGATGGCCGAGTCTCCGTGGAAGGAGGAGAGAGCCTCGTTGAGGGCCTGTTCGCATTCGTGGAATTCCCCGATGTCGTAGCGGCGCGAGACCGAGCGCAGCATGCCGTGCATAGGCCCCTTCAGGGTCGGTGCCATGTCGCGGATCCCGCGTTCGACGACCGCCACCGGATCGATGACACGGCAGGACAGGGAGACACCGGCACGGAACCCGAAGGCGGGATCACGGCTGACCAGGGCCACCGCGAAGGCCAGTCGGTGTTCGGTCGTATCCACGAGCGACATCCGCTGGTAGGCGCCGAAACGGGCGTCCGGCACCGCTTCGCCCGGGCGCACCGGTACCGCCGAACCCCGCAGGGGTTCCAGCACCATGGCCGTCCCGTGCTCAGGCGGCTGGATCGGTTTGAACAACCGGAAGGGCTGGATCTCCTCCTGTCCCAGCACGGGGTCGTAACTGATCTGCTCCATGCCGCTACCTCCAGTCAAGTCTCGCTGTCCAGTCAGATTCCGTGCAGGCACTCCGCCGCCGTCTCCGAGCCGCCGCCCCGGTTCGCGGCCCACTGTCCAAGCCAGTACCGGAGGCGCTCGCGGTGGCGCTGCCCACCGTCGGCCACGCCCCTCAACAGCTGGAGCAGGGCTTTGCGGCCCCCGGGTACGGTGTCAGCCTGTTCCACCCACTCACGCAGTACGTCGAGAGCGACTTCCTGGACCGGTTTTCGGGCGAGGGCGCGTTTCCAGAGCTCAGCGAGGAGGTGGAGGTGCCGGTCCGAAGCGTCGAGGAGCAGGGGCACCGTCTTCGGGCGTCCCCTGCGGCGGGGCGGCCCCGTGGGTTCGCCGGGGTCCGGGACCGTGCTCGCCCCCGCCACGTAGCAGAAGGCCAAGAGGGACTTGAGGACCAGGGGCGAAGCATCCTGGTCGTGGGACCAGTCGAGCAGGGCCGCCAGTACGTGACCGGTCCGGCCGTGTCCGGCGAGGGAGGTCATCGCCTCCGCCACGTGTGTGAGCGAGTCCCAGGAGTCGTCTTCGCCCAGTGCGGCGAACAGCACCTCAGCCGCCGCTTCCGGGTCCCTGCGCCCCGGAGGACCGCCCGCGATCAGGGCGGAGGTCGCGGCCATCCGCCGTTCCGTTACAGTCCCCGGACGATCCGCCCATGTGTACAGGAGGTTCCACACCCGCTCGGTCGAGTCCGGGTCTTCGCTCACCACCCCCAGGACGGTGGCGGCCGCCCTCCTGGCCTGTGCGGAACGGTGGCCGGCCCAGTCGTCGAGGAAGCGGTGCAGGGCGTGGTCCATGTCCTGGGCCACCGCCACGGCCGTGGCCACACAGGCCCGGGCCTGGACCTCGACGTCCCGATGGGTGGCCAGTTGACGGAGCCACCGCACCAAGGCGGTGCGTTGGCCGTCCAGGTGGTTCCAGGCGTAGGCGACGACCGCCTGCTGCATCCGGGGTTCACGGAAGCGGACACGGGGGTGGCCGCGCCCCTCCTCCGGTTCCGCTAGAACAATCCAAGGTGTGGTGTGCAGGGTCTCTTGGAACCGCAGGGCCGGGGGTGCCGCGTGTTCCTCCGTGAGGAGGTTGTACAGGGTGACGGCGGCATCGGAGACAGCCAGGTAGCGGGCGTCGTGCAGTACCGCTGCCGCTAGCGCGAAGCTGATCTGCGCCGGCTCCCGGTGCCGGGCGAACCACTGGTGGACGCGGGCGGAGGGGTCGCTGAGGCGGCTTACCAGCTCTCGCAGGTCCCGTCCCTCCCGCACCGCGGAAGCGAGCTTCACCGCCGTGCGGGGCGCCGGGTTCTGGGCGAGGAGGTCAAGGGCACCTACCTCCCCCAGCCGTTCGGTCAGCTGCCGGTCCTGTTCCGCTCCGGTGGACTCCCCCAGCGCCCAGCGGCGGACGATGTCAACGGGATCGATCCCGCTGTCCCCGGTCGCCACTGATTCGGTCTGGGCAGCGGTCTCGAGCAGGGCCCCCTGGGGAGGGCCGGTGACCAGCAGCAGATAGGAATCACAGGTGTCCAGTGTGCTTCGGACCCTGTGCACCCACTCCGAGTCGATCGTTCGCTCAGGGGCGGTGCGGCGGTGCGCTCCGGCGGCGTTGTCGAGGAGCGCCAGCAAGCCTTGGCCCTTTCCCCCGGGTTTCCAGCCGGGATCGGCGAGCGGCTCGCCTTCGCCCAACCGGACCAATCGCCCCTGTCCTCCGGTACTCAGGGCCACAGCCTCGGCCAGCAGGTTGACGGCGGTCGCCTCGCGCCCGCTGCCGTCCGGCCGGGCCAGGATCAGCAGCCGGTCCCGGCACAGAATGCCGAGCAAGCGATCGAAGTCCGGGGGCCGCACGTAGTTGTCGACGTGCTGGTTGATCCAGTCGGGTGGGAGCTCGGTGGATCCGCGTGCGGCGGGGCCGCCCCCGACCGGTCCGGAGCCGTGCGCCGACGTGTGGAATCCGCCTCCGAACCGGACACTGTCGTTGAACAGCGCCAGTGTGCCGATCTTGAGGCCCTCGGGCTGTTTCTGGAGCCGGTCGAGCAGATGGTCCGTGATGGCCGACATCCGGGCGGACTCGGCCTGCTCGCGGGAAGAGACGGCCTCACGGCGTAGCGCGTGCAGCGCGTCTTCCTGGGTAAGCGGTGCGTCGTCGGCAGCCGTACCCGGTCCGCTGCCATCCGGGGCCGGGCGTCTGCCACCTTCCGGCGGCGCGGTCTCGGGCGGCGTGTTCTCAGGGTTCGGACCGGGATCGTCAGGCCACGACATAGGGGGATTTTCTCCAAGTTCACGGGCCGTGGTGGGCAAGGACCAGAGGTGTGCCGGTTACTGGCTGTTCCAGTCCCCGGAGATCTCCACCCTGTCGTTGAAGACGTGCGCGTTCTTGACGACTGAGGCGTTGACATCGCCGTGGCCGTGCGACCTTGGGGCCGCCTCATTCACGAGCCTGTTCAGCTCTTCCTGGAATTCCTGGTCACGCAACATATAGGCCGCGAGCATCCGTTGCAGGGACTCCTGAGCCGCCTCCTCCTGCGGCTCGTCCCCGAGTACCGCCAGGCTCTTCTCAGCCTCCGGATCCCCGGAGAAACGGGATTTCACCAGCTCGAAAAGGGATTTCACCGCTTTCCAGGAGTCAGCTCCGGCCTTGGTGCCGAGACTCTTGAGCGCGGCACCCGACAGAAGCGCTACAGCGGCGGTCGCCGTGGCGAGAACCGGTTCCATGACGCCCTTCCGGGGAGAGGTTCGAGAACGTCGCCCACCCACTGTAGGTGAACGCGGTTCCATCCTATGGGGGCCCACCGACAGAATTCAGGGGTTCGGGAGCCTCGCCCACGCCGGGGAAAAGGAAAACCTCACAGAGGGGACAGGGAAACACGAACCCCTCGGATCCCCGAGCGCCAGGACCACCCTCCGCGAGCGGCGGCACTGGCGTTCTTGCTGTTCAGAGCCGGGTTCTGAGAATCTTCATGCTTTGGGTCCGAAACCCTTCAGATACTCAGGTCACCCTGGTCCTTGCGATTCTCGTGGGAGCCCCGATCCCTCTGCTGCTCCTCGCAGCCCAGGGGTTGGGGCGGACGGGACACCCGTGAAGCCGGGTGTCGCGTGGGCCCCGGTCACGACGGGGCCCGTCCGGTCCGTTTGAGCCCCGAGTGTCTCCGGCAGATTCCCGCACTGGCACCCCCGTCACCCGCTGACGGGGGTTTAGGGGGCTGGAGTGGTACCGGGGCCGCATGGTTCGACCCCGGCTGGATGCAGGGCAGGCCGACCAGTTGCCGGTCAGTGGCATCTGTCGCCGCGGGGCAGGGGGAGTCCGACTCTTCTGCGCGTGAGGGCGCGGTGACGCACAGGCATCCTTTCCGGGTTACTCGGGGCTACCGGTATCCGCAGCGCGGTTGCCTGCGCTGCTGTGGGAGGTGCACGCGAACCGGGTGGCGGAGCGGGCCGCGGCAGAGGGCGGGCACGGTGACGCTCGGCGGGTTCGGGGGCAGCGAGAACGCGAAGAGGCGTTCACCGATGTGGCCGGGGGCCGACAGGAGAGCGAACATCAGGAGCCCGGAACAGGGGGCTGTGAAGGGGTTTCGCGCGGGCATACCTTCAGCCTGGCACCCGTGGTGTGCGTGCGCAGGGTCTTCGTGCGACGAAGCTGTCCGGTTCAGGCCAGGGGTCGAGGGTGTGAAATCCGGATTCCGTGGAACCCCGTACCGCGCTGACGTGGGCTTTCACGGAGGAGTCGGGTACTACCTGGACGATTCGGAAGCGGCGCGACGGTGTCAGGGAAACCGCCGCAAGACACTCCGGGCTGGCTGTCGCCCCCTTCTCTGCCCGAGCCGGTACAGGCCGGGCATCGCCGAAGCGTGAGAGCTTGCCAACGGCATTGAGGGTTGTACCCCCGTAGGGGCCTGCTTCCTGTTCCTGTTCAGCGGCGGGCACGCTGGGCGAAGGCGCGCGCTTTCATCCTGTTGCCGCAGGCGGCCATGGAGCACCACTTCGCCTTCCCCGGCCGGCTGTGGTCGAGGAGGAAGAGGTTGCACTCGGTATTGGCGCACGGGCGAAGGCGCCCGGGCAGCTCCCTCATGACCCGCGACCACGCGAGGACCGTTCTCGCCGACAGCCGTTCGTCGGCCGGGGCGTCGAGGTGCCAGTGAAGCCCGCCGCAGGTGACTTCCGGCACCAGCACGGCGTTGTCGGTGGCCGCGGCAAGCGGCTCGACGGCGTCGGCATCCCCTCGGACCATGGCCTGCAGTGCAGCGCGCGTCCGTTTCAGGTGCAGGCGTTCGGTATCCGTGCCGAGGCCGCCGAACCGCCTGAGGAGTTCCCGGGGGTGTTCGCCGGCGAGTTCTCTGCCTGTTGAGCCAGCCAGCTGGTCGGTGGGTGTGCCCTCGATAACCGGCGCACTGTTCAGGACCGCCATGAGCAGGTCTTCGTCCTCGACCACTGTCATCCTCCGCACCGTTGTGGCCACTCGGCCCTCTGGTCCGCTTGTCTCCGTTGCCCGTCTCGGACCCCCATGCTACCGTCCGACTAACCAGTTACACTTATTTAAGAGGTTAGTCATGGCCGTTGTCCACCACCGCACCGCATCCATCGACGGGTGGGAGGTGTTCTACCGGGAAGCCGGGCCGCGGGAGGCACCGGTGATCCTGCTGCTGCACGGCTTCCCCACGAGCTCCCACATGTTCCGACACCTCATCCCGGCCCTCGCCGACGAGTACCGTGTCATCGCCCCCGACCACATCGGCTTCGGGCGCTCATCGGCGCCCTCCGCCGACGACTTCGCATACTCCTTCCGCGCTCTCGCCGACGTCACCGCGGCCCTCCTCGAGGCGCTGGGAGTCACGGGGTACACGGTGTACGTCCAGGACTACGGCGCACCGATCGCCTGGAATCTCGCGCTGGCCGACCCGACAGCGGTCGAGGGCGTGGTCTCGCAGAACGGCAACGCCTACGAAGAAGGGTTCGTCCCCGCGTTCTGGGAACCGGTCTGGGCCTACGGCACCGACCCCTCCGACGCCCACGCGAAAGCCCTCCTGCCCGCGCTCGAACGCGAAGCGATCGAATGGCAGTACACCCACGGCGTACCGGACGCCACCACCGTCTCCCCTGATGCGTGGGAGCACGACATCGCCCTGATGGCCCGCCCCGGTGTCGACCGCGCCCAGCTCGCGCTGCTGGCCGACTACTCCAACATCCGCCGCCTGTACCCGCAGGTCCATGACTGGTTGCGGACCTCCGGCGTCCCCGTGCTGGCCGTGTGGGGCCGCAACGATGAGATCTTCGGTGCCGACGGCGCCACAGCGTTCCGCCGCGACGTCCCCCACGCGCGTATCGAACTCCTCGACGGCGGCCATTTCCTGCTGGAATCCCACCTGGATGAGGTAGTGCGGTTCATTCGGGAGTGGCGATCCGCCGTGTGACCTGAGCCGTCGCGCTTGGAGTGGTTCCGGCGGAGCCGGCGCCGACCGGTCGCCCCGGCCGTGCGCACCTCTGGCTAGGGACACTTCCGGATGTGGGCGCCGACTCGCCCGCCATTGCCGTCGGCGCCCACACTGACCGGCCCCAAGAGGGACCCGCGGGGGCAAGGCGGAACCCGCCTGGTCGCACTTACCGACCGCTGCCCATCGGCCCCACGTCCCACCCGCCGCGGTCACGCCGACCAGCACGGCTGAATCAACGAAGGGACCAGAGAACGCGACCGATCAGACTGCGCCGTCGGCCGCGACATGTACTCCGTGCAACCATGCTCCGGCGAGCCTTCGGCGAACTGCCAAGGCTCGTCCGGGCCGTGGGGGACGGCGCGCAGCGCGCCCGGAGAGTCCCGGTCCACACCCACCTGCTCGTGGCGACCCTGAACACGCATACCGAAGCCGAGACCGGTCGAACACCCGTCGCACGGCTTCCACAGCTGCGGAACCGTTCTGAGATCGAGTTGATCCAGCCTTGTCCGCGCCACCTCCTTGAGGCGACTTAGGTCTCCACTCCGGAAAGCTGGGCGACTCGCTGCCAGAATGCGCGGACAAGGCCGTCGTCGCTGACCTGCTTGTTGGTCTGTCGCGGCTTCGCGGGCTCCTGCTGGGCATAGAAGCGCCCCGGCTCCCAGTCGACTCCGGGTGTGCCGGTGAGGAAGAACGCAAGGTTCGCTCCGCCTTTCTCCGGTGAGATGAGCGCCAGTCGCGCGAGCGGGGTTCGGTAGAGCAGCCGGGTGATCAGGGCGTTGTTCTCCGCACCGAATCCGGTACGGACGTTGCCAGGATCAAAGGCGACGGCGTTGATGCCCTTGGAGCGGTAGTGGGCGTGCAGGCCTCGGGCAAAGAGGATGTTCCCGAGCTTGGCATCACCGTAGGCGCGCATCGGCGAGTAGCTGTGCTCATGATTGAGGTCGTCGGGGTCGACTTTCCCAACGATCTTGGCTGAGGCGCTCGCTGTGTTGACCACGGCTCCATCCCCGGCCTGCAGGCGGCCCAGGAGCAGGTGCGTCAGCAGGAAGGGTGCGAGGAGATTCACCTGCAGCGTTCTCTCGTTACCGTCCACGGTCACGGTCCGGTCTCCGAAAACGCCGCCAGCGTTGTTGGCCAGCACATCGACGCGATCCACGGCCGCCTCGATGTCAGCGGCCAACCGTCGCACATCGTCCAGGCGCGCAAAGTCCGCGACGAAGTGCTCGGCGCCCACTTCGCGTGCTAGCCGCGCTGTCTTCTGAGGGGACCGCCCCACCAGGATGAGCCTGTCACGGGGGTCCGCGCGCGCGACTTGGCGCGCCGCCTCAGCGCCGATGCCGTCCGACCCGCCCGTGATCACCATCGTCCGCTCAGTCATGCCATCACCACTCCTCTGGATCAATGCACTGTCACACTAGTGCATATATTGTCACTATGGTGCCACACGTGGCTCGCGGGGGTAGCATGTCGGCATGGAGAAGACAGAGGTCCCGCTGCGGGAGAGGACACGCCGCGCCGTGCGGGCGGAGATCATCGCTGCGGCGATGGACCGGTTCCTGAGCCAGGGGTTCGAAGCGACTACGGTCGAGGACATCGCGCACGCTGCGGGGATCTCCCGTCGCAGCTTCTTCCGCTACTTCACCAGCAAGGACGAAGCATTGGCCGGAGCGCTCACCTCGTTCGGCGAAACGATCGCCGAGACGCTCACCCACAGGCCCACGGACGAATCCCCCTGGGCCGCCCTGCGCAGGGCGTTCGACCCCCTGATCGAACAGGCGAGCACAGACCCCACCGCCGAGGCCCTCGGCCGGCTCATGCTCGAACGCCCCGCCTTGCAGCAGGGGAAAGACGCGGCCTGGCAGTCCGACATCGTCTCAGCCCTCACCCCCCGCCTCGCGTCCGCCAACACGGAGGATCCGTCCCTGAACGCACACGCCCTGACCGCCGCCGCGATCACCTGCCTCCACGTGGCCCAGGGGCAGTGGCTGGCTCCAGGAGAAGAGAGGGCACTGAGCACACTGCTGGACGCCTCGATGAACGCGGTACACCCACTCGCATAGCGGACGGAACGGCTGCCGACGCCCTCCGATAAAAGCCCGGGGCGGAGCCGCTGGCACCTGCCCGCTCGAGCGATGCCCTCGAGGGCACGCGCCCCTTTCCGTCGCGTACCCATGAACTGGTCCGCAACGTCCTGGTCTCCCCCGGCTAAGCCTCAATCCGCCGACATCGCACAGGACGCGGATGGTGTCGGACATCAGCTCGATGATGCGCGCAGGCCCCAGCGAACGGAACGTCTCGTCGCCGATAACCACAAGCTCAGCAGTGACCTGACCGGTGGCCCGCTCACCTCCCGCGGGGCGCAACCATGCGGGTTGGACGGCCCACTCCACCGCCGCCGCCTGCCGCATGCGTAGATCCCCGGCTGCGTCAAGCGCGGTCGAGGATTCTGCCGGTGCTGGCCGCGGGCGTGAGGTCGAGCCGGCGCAACAGCTGGGCGTTGAGCGCGACCACCACGGTGGATGCCGACATGAGGATCGCTCCGATGCTCATGGGCAGCACGAATCCGACGGGCGCGAGGACGCCAGCGGCCAGGGGGACGGCGGCGAGGTTGTAGCCGGCGGCCCACCACAGGTTCTGCTTCATCTTCCGGTAGCTGGCCCGTGAGAGCTCGAAGACCGAGAGCACCGAGCGCGGGTTCGAGCTGGCGAGGATCACCCCCGCCGAACCGATAGCGACGTCGGTGCCGGCGCCGATGGCGATACCGACATCGGCCTGGGCCAGGGCCGGTGCGTCGTTGACGCCGTCACCGACCATGGCGACCTTGAGGCCCTCGTGCTGCAGCTCGGCGACCTTGGCGGACTTGCCCTCGGGGCGGACCCCGGCGAAGACCCGGTCGATCCCCAGGTCCTCGGCCACGGTCCCGGCCACGGCCTGGGCATCGCCGGTGATCATTACCACCTGCACACCGGTCGCGTGCAGTGCTTGGACGGCGTCCCGGGACTCAGGCCGGATCCCATCCGCGAGCCGGAGGGCGCCGATGACCGCACCGTCGGCGAGCACATGCAGGATGATCGCGCCTTGCGCACCCCACTGGCCAGCCACCGGAAGCGCGTCCTGGCCCCGCTGGTCCAGCAGGTACGGTCCTCCGACCTCGACCACCGCGCCGTCGACGGTGGCCTTGACCCCGACTGCCGGGGAGGAGGAGAAGTCGGTTGCCCTCGGCACGGCGAGTTGCCGGGTGGCGGCGGCGCCGACGATCGCTCGGGCCAGCGGGTGCTCGCTGTCGGACTCGGCCGCAGCGGCCAACGCCAGCACCCGGTCCTGGTCACGTTCCCCGACGGGCTCGACGCCGGTGACGGTGGGCTCGCCCTTGGTCAGGGTGCCGGTCTTGTCGAAGAGCACCGCGTCGACGGTGCGCATGGATTCGAGGGCGAGGCGGTCCTTGACGAGCACGCCGCCGCGGGCGGCGCGTTCGGTGGCGATCGAGACCACCAGCGGGATCGCCAGGCCGAGCGCGTGGGGGCAGGCAATGACCAGCACTGTGATGGTGCGCACCACCGCTGCGTCGGGAAGGCCGAGGAGTGCCCAGGTGGTGGCGGTGATCAGAGCCGCTCCCAAGGCGAACCAGAACAGCCATGCCGCGGCGGTGTCGGCGATCCGCTGCGCCCTGGAGGACGACGCCTGCGCGTCGGAGACCAGCTTCTGGATACCGGCCAGGGCGGTGTCCGCACCGGTGGCGGTGACCTCGACCCGCAGGCCGGAGTCTGTCGCGACGGTGCCGGCGACGACGTGTGCGCCGCTTTCCCGCCGGACCGGCTTGGATTCTCCGGTGACCATGGATTCATCCATGGCAGCCGAGCCGTCGACGATTTTGCCGTCCGCGGGCACGGAGGAACCAGGCCGGACGATCACCGTGTCACCCACGGCCAGGTCGCCCGGGGCCACCTTGACGACTTCGTCGCCTTGGACCTTCTCTGCCTCGTCCGGAAGCAGGGCGGCAAGGGAATCCAGTGCCGAGGTGGTCTGGGCCAGGGAGCGCATCTCGATCCAGTGGCCCAGCAGCATGATGACCACCAGGAGCGCCAGCTCCCACCAGAAGTTCAGCTCGTGGTCCAAGATGTGCAGGCTCGCGCCCCACGAGGCGATGAAGGCGACCGTGATCGCCAGGCCGATCAGCAGCATCATTCCGGGCTGACGGGAACGGATCTCCGAGAGCGCACCGGTGAGGAACGGCCAACCGCCCCAGATGTAGACGACCGTCCCCAGCAGGGGCGAGACCCACCAGACCCATGCGGTGTCGGGCAGGTGGTAGCCGATCAAGTGGGCGAACATCTCGTTGAACCCGACCACGGGGACTGCCAGGACCAGCATGATCCAGAACAGCCTCCGGAACTGGCCTACGTGATCTCCGTGGCCCGCATGGCCTGAGTGGTCGGTATGGCCGCCGTGGCCGGAGTTGCTGCCGTGCCCGGCGTGTCCGCCGTGGTGCTCGTGCCCGGTATGGCCGTCCTGCCCTCCCCCGCTGTGGTGGCCGTGCTTGGTGTGCGCACCGTGTTCGTAGCTCATGCCGGTTTCTTTCCCCTGGTCATTCCCGTCTGAGTGCTTGCTGTGCTTCGCCGCCCGGAATCCCTGCTCCGGCCGGGACCGGACTTCCTCCGCTCATGCACGGACTACTTGGCTTTATACCCCCCCGGGGTATTTTTATCAACTGGCACCGGCTTCTTCTGTTGGCTGGCCCTGGCCAGTGGAGGCGACATGGTTCAGCCGCGCGGCGGCGGGCGGTGACCGCGGACACAGCCGGTAAGGCAATCGGGAAACGGCTGGCAGACGGGCGCCGGTTCATGGGAGTCTGCCTCCACGGCCCCGGTGTCGAACAGCCCGCCGGTTCCGACGGCGTTCCTGAAGCACCCGGGAGTGCGGAGCGCACAGTTCTGGAACCGGTGCTTCGCGGCCGCGGACAAACACCGCGGCCGCCGAACCGGTCAGCGCCGGTTGCCCGCGGAAGTCCCTGTTCCAAGGAGGGCCCGTTGCCCGCGAAGGCCGCTGAAGAAGAGAGGCCCGCCCAGCCTCCCGCCTGCCACCGTGCCCATCCCCCGGCTGGTCGGCGCGGGACCGGTCAGCTCAGGCCTGAGGCATGACCTGGCGGGACAGGGGCGCTGGGCCGCGTGCGTGGGAGGCACCGGAGGGATCGTGGGCCTCGTCGGCCGCCAACCGGCGCAGCATGCGCGGTAACCGCAGCCGGGATACCAAGCCGGAGTTCGCGCTGCGCCGCCTGGTACACGCCGCCGGGCTGCGCTACAGGGTCGCGGCCAAACCCCTACCGAAGATGCGGCGCACCGCCGACCTGCTCTTCCGCCCGGCCCGTGTGGCGGTATTCGTGGACGGGTGCTTCTGGCACGGCTGCCCCGACCACTTCGTACCGCCCAAGACCAACCCGGGCTACTGGGACGACAAGATCGCGGGCAACACCCGCCGCGACCGCGACACCGACACGCGCCTCGTGGAGGCCGGTTGGCTGGTGTTGCGCTTCTGGGAGCACCAAGACCCGGGCGAGTGCGCCGAGGTAGTAGTCGATGCCGTCTCCGCCCGAAAGGCTGAGCTGGCGCGGGCCCGCACCCGCCAGTAGCCCTTCCGGCACCTCCGCGGGCAGCCTTTGGCCGGCGTCGGGGCGGTCGGCCGGTACCTGCGTTCCCGTCAGCGATCTAGGTGAAGAGCTCCAGGAGCAGTACGACCAGGCCGATGGCCAGCATCGCGAAGAAGATGAAGTAACAGCCCACGTTCCCCGTGGGCCCGGGGTCGCGGGTCGGGCCCCGGTGGATCTCGTTCCTGCCGCGTCCCGGATTACGGTTCTTCTTCTTTCGGGCGGCCACGTGTTGCGTCCTTGTCATGCCGGTGGGCTGTCGGTGGGCTGAGCTTGCCACGGGGGCACCACTCGGGGCAACCCGCGGCGGTCCGTTTCTCAGGAGTCCCGGTCGGCGGTCTCCGGCTCGGGTTCGGCGTCCCTCGGGGCCTTGCGCGCCCAGTAGGTGGCGACGGCGGCACCGGACAGGTTGTGCCAGACCGAGAACAGCGCGCCGGGCAGGGCGGCGAGCGGTTCGAAGTGGGTGGTGGCCAGGCTCGCGGCCAGCCCCGAGTTCTGCATGCCGACCTCGACGCTCACAGCGCGCTTGCCCGTGTCCGGCAGCCTGCCGATGAACCCCACGAGGTAGCCGAGGGCCAGGCCCAGGGTGTTGTGCAGGATGACGGCCAGGGCCAGCAGCAGGCCGGTGGTCAGCACCGCGTCGGCGTTGGCGCCCACCACGCCGGCCACGACCAGCACGATGCCGGTGACCGAGACCAGCGGCATCAGCGGCAGGACCGGTTCCACGAAGCGGTCGGCGAAGGTGCGCAGCAGCAGCCCGGCGATGACCGGGAGCAGCACGACCTGGATGATCGACAGGAAGAGTTCTCCCGCGGAGACCGGCAGCGTCGAACCGGCCAGGCCCAGTACCAGCAGGGGCGTGACGAAGGGCGCCAGCATCGTGGAGATGGAGGTCATCGCGACCGAGAGCGCCACGTTGCCGCGGGCCAGGTAGACGATCACGTTGGAGGCGGTACCGCCGGGGGCCGCACCCACCAGGATCATGCCCACCACCAGCAGGGGAGGCAGGTTGAGCGCGTGGGCGACGCCCCAGCCGAGCAGCGGCATGACCGTGTACTGGGCGGCCACGCCCAACAGGACCGCCTTGGGGTGTTTGGCCACGATCGCGAAGTCCACCGGGCGCAGGGTCAGCCCCATGCCGAACATGATGATCCCCAGCAGCAGGGACACGTGCGGCGCGATGAGGGAGGTCTGGTCCGGTGCGGCCATGCCCACCGCCGCCCCCACGAGGACCAGGACCGCGAACCACTTGCCGACGAAGTCGGCGATCTGCTTGATGACCTTCATCGTGTACTTCTTCCCGCGTCGTGCCCGGTGGAGGATGCTGTGGCCGGGCTACCGGCACACTACTCCTTGGACGGCGACCTGTCCTGGTCGGGGGCGGGTGCGGGCGGCAGGCCGCCGACCTCAGGTGCCGCCGGTTTCCGTCTCCGTTTCCGTCTCCGCGAGCAGGGTCCCGGCGGTGGACTGGGGCACGTAGCGGGTCGGGGCGAGGCCGAGCAGTTCCGCGGCCAGCTCCTCGTTTCCGGCGAACCCGGCGTCGGCGTCCAGGGTCTGCTCGCCGTCCCAGAGCATGAGCAGGGCCGAGACGGTGTTGCTGGCCTTGTCGTGGTGCATGTCGTAGTGCGCGGCCATGGGAACGCTGTCGTAGTGCACCCACAGGTCGTGGCCGGTCATGAACATGTCCAGGTCGAAGGTGACGGTCAGGCCCATGAGTTCGGGCTTGTACCGGTCGTCGATACCCGCGAAGGCCTCGTCGAGGGCGACCACGCGGGGGCAGGTGGGCGCGGCCGAGGAGTACAGGGCGTTGGCCGCGGCGAACAGCGGCAGGTGGATGGCGGCGGACTTCTCGCCGCCCGACATCTGCTCGTGCTTGTTCTTGGTGAGGGTGACCTCGTCCTTGCCGGGCACGGCCAGGCGCAGCTCGAACCGGTACCAGGTGCGGTAGTCGAGCACGGCGGACAGCACCTGCTTGTGGCCGGCCCGGGGGTGGGCGGCGTGGTAGTCGCGGATCATGCTCCGCAGCACACCGCGCAGCTCGCCCAGGCCGCGGGGCCCGAGCCCGGCGCCGTCGCGGCGCACCAGCTCGGTCGCCTTGCGCTGGTGGTCGGTGAGCCCGTCGAAGCGCGACCAGCGGATGCCCACCTTCGTGCCGGAGGACATGGGCCGGGCGCGGGTGTCGCGGTCCATGGCGCGCACCAGCTGTTTGGCGGTGCGGACGCGTTCGTGGATCTGCTGGGCGATACCGCCGAGCAGTTCGTCTTCGAGGACCCCCTGCTCCTCTTCGCGCAGGAGTGCGCCCTGCTCCGCCACGCGTGCGGCAACGGCCCGGGTGAAGGCGGAGACGGGGGTGCGCCCGTTCTCGTCGTTGACGTGGACGGTGACCAGTCCGCTGGCGCCGATCTCGTGGTCGACCCGGTAGCCTTCCGCGTCGCCGCCGAGCGCCTCCTGGAAGGTGCTCAGAGCTTGGGACATGCGGGTTCCGGCGGTCTTGAGCTCGCTGTCGCTGACCTTGCCGGTGCCGACCGCGGCGGCCAGGGCTTCCATGAGCGCGGCCGCGTTGTCGGGGAGGGTGTCCTGGACGGTGTCCGCCTCGCCTGTCACCAGGCGCCGGGCGGCCTCTTCGGGCTCGGTCCACTGTTCCGGGGAGGGCCAGGTGCCGGTGGTGTCGACGTCCAGGACCGCGCGCACGGCGGGCCGGGTGAGCGCGGAGAAGGCGGCGGCGTGCTCGAAGAGGGTGCCCAGGGCGCCGGTGAGCGACTCGCCGCCGCTGTCGCGCCGGGTTTCGGAGCGCACGGCCATGTCGTGGGCGTCGGAGGCCTCCTTCTCGGCGTCGCGGTGCTGTTCCCTGGCCTGGCGGAGTTCGGCCTCGGTCCGCTCCAGGCGGTCGAGGAGGTCGCGGGCCGGGGCGTCGATGGCGGCCTCGAGGGTGGCCAGTTCGGTGGCTTCGCGTTCGTGGTGTGCGAGGGCGTCGTCGAGTTCGGCGCGGTCGCTCTCGAGCGCTTCGCTCAGCCGGGTGACGGTGTCCCGGCGTTCGTCGAGGTCGCGGCGGTATTCGGCGATGTCGGCGCGGACGGAGTGCAGGTCGTTGGCGGCCTGTTGGAAGGCTTCGACGGCCTGGGCGACGGCGTCGACGTCCTCGGCGCCGGCGGGCATGGCGCGTTCGGCCGCCGCGGCGCGGACCCGGCGGCGTTCGGCGTCGACCTGGGCGACGGCGGCGTCGAGTTCGCGGCGGGTTTCGGCGCGGGCTGCGCGGGCCGAGGCCAGGAGGGTGGAGTGGTGTTCCAGCGCGCGCACGGCCTTGGCCACGTCGGTGGCTTCGGGCAGGTCGGCGCGGGCGCGGTCGAAGTCGCCGAGTTGTTCGCGGGCGAGGGAGAGCCGCTCGTCGAGTTCGGTGCAGCGGTGGGCGAGTTCGCCGATGCGGGCGTCGCAGGCGGCCAGGCGTTCGCGTCGGCGCTGGGCGCGGTTGGTGGCGCCGATGAACTCGGCGACGGGTTTGGGGTGGGCGCCGACGAGCGGGCCCAGCCGGAAGCGGGCCCGGGTGTCCACGCCCCAGGGGGCGGGGCCGTCTTCCCCGGTGGTGAGGGGGACGGCGGCAAGGAAGGCGTCGATGGCCTCGGCGGGTACGCGGTCCTGGGTCTCGGGGGTCAGCACGTCGGCCAGGGTCGGCCCGGAGGGAGGGGTGCCGGCGGGCAGGAGGTAGGCGTCGGCGTCGCCGCTGTCCAGGGCGCGCCGGGTGAGTTCCGGGTCGGGGTGGATCCAGGCGGTGAGCAGTCCGGCGGCGTGCAGGGCGCCCTCGATGGCGGCCCCGTGCTCGTCCGGTAGGTCGTCGCGGAAGCGCACGAGCTGCCACAGGGGCGCGCCGGGGTTGCCCTCTCGGGGTGCGGGGCGCAGGGGGTCGGCGGGCGGGGCGTCGTCGCGTTCGGCGGCGACGTGGTCCCGTTCGCTCCTGGCTTCGGACAGCTCCTGGGCCAGGCCGTCCCGTTGCGTTTCGAGTCCGTGGACGCGGGTGGCCGTGTCCAGGCGGCGCTCGTGCACGAGTTCGTCGAAGACCTGGACGAGTGCTGGTGTGCCGGGTTCTCCGTAGGTGTCCAGGGCCCGGTGCAGGTCCCGCGGGCCTTCGGGGCCGACGGTGTCCCAGCGTCGGGACCACGCGTCCAGGGCTTCGGTGGCGGTCCTGCGCCGTGCGGCGAGGTCCTCCTCCACGGTGGCGCAGGCGTTTTCGTGTTCCCCGAGGGTCTCGTCGGCCCGGGAGGCGGCGCTTTCGGCCCGGCCGCGCACCTCCTCGGCGCGTTCCTGGTCGCGGAGGTGTTCGCGGACGGCACGGACGTCGTCGAGTCGGGCGCTGGACCTGGCTTTGGCGGTATCGGGCAGGTCGTCGCCGGTGTCCGTTTCCCCTTCGGCGTCGTGGACGATGCCGGAGCGTTCGGCGGCCCCGGTGAGGTCGGCGCGCAGTCCTTCGGCGCGGGTGAGTTCGCGGTCGACCCGGTCGGCGACGCGGGCGGCCTCGCCGTTGAGGCGGGTGATTTCCGCTTCCTGGCTGCGGACCCGCTCCTCCTGGCTGGCGACGCGCCGGGCGCGTTCCTCGTTGCCCGCCCTTCTGACTTGGAGGGCCTGCTGGTCGCGGAGGGTCTCGTGCTGGCGGAGGGTGTCGCGTTCGGCGGCCAGTTCCGCGGCGTGCTTGTCCAGTTCCTCTGCGCGGGCCCGGGCCTTGTCGCGGTCGGCGGTGGCCTGTTTCAGCCGCTCCGCTGCTTCGGTGACGGTGTGTGCGTGGGTGCCCGCCTGCTCGGTGGCGGCCGCCACCCGGGAGAGGCGGTGGCGGGCGTTGGCGGCCAGGTAGTCGGAGTAGACGGCGCTGAATTCGCGGGCGGCCTCGTGGGAGGCGGTGGCGGCGGCGAAGCGGCTCTGGACCGCGGCGAGGTTGGCGAAGTCGCGCGCCGCCTGGTCGATGAGGGTGTCGTCGAGCGGGCTCAGGCCGCCGGTGAGGGTGTGGGAGACCTTCTCCGGGTCCAGGTCCTTGGCCAGCAGGGGGCGGCGCAGGGCGAGCAGGAGGTCGAGGAGCTGGATGTAGCGGTCGCCCAGCCCGAACAGGCGCGCGTCCACGGCCTTGCGGTAGTCGGCGGCACTGCCGTGGTGGGCGCCCTCGCCGAGGGCGTCCTTGAGCTGGCGTTCGGTGAGCGGGCGGTCGTCGGTGGACAGCAGCCCGAAGTCCACGCCCAGGCGCTGGTCGGTGACGAAGAAGGAGGGGGTGACGCCGTCGCGGTGGCGGTGGGCGCGCAGGCCGATGATGAGGGTGACGGTTTCGGGTTCGGGGCCGTCGGCGTCCTCTTCGGCGGCGCGGGCGAACTCCATCCACACGTAGCCGTACTCGGACTCTTGTCCCCGGTAGAGCAGGTTCGACTTCATGGTGCGGTTCTGGCCGCTGAAGGGGTCGAGCCTGCGGGCGTCGGTGTAGCCGTCGAGGATGAAGGGGAACAGGACTTCCAGCGCCTTGGTCTTGCCCGATCCGTTGTGGCCGCGCAGGACGAGGCGGCCGTCAGCGAAGGCGAACTCCTCGTCGAGGTAGTCCCAGACGTTGACGATCCCGGCTCGGTTGGGCTGGAAGCGGTCGCTCCTGCGGGTAATGGCGCGGTTTCCTCGGTTCCGGGGGCGGACGTGGTGTCGGGTTCGGACACGGTGCCGACTTCGTGCGCGGTGTCGTCTTCGTGCGCGGTCTCGGGGTCGGACGCGGCATCGGCGTGCGGGGCGGCGTCCTGCCCGGTGCCGGGCTCCAGGGGACCGAACGGCAGCAGGCCCGTGTCGGGCCGCTCGGGCAGCGCACCCCGGATATTGCGGTAGCGCAGGGCCGCGGGCGTGACCAGGACCCCGCCGGGCACCGGCCGGACCAGGGAGAGGTCGGTCAGCAGGTCCAGCGCGGCGTCGAGCAGGCCGTGGGGGTCGCGCTGCCAGGCCACGGTGAAGGAGGCGGCACCGAACTCCTCGAACAGGTCGGCGACCATCTCCTCCAGGCGCTCGCGTTCCACCAGCGGCGCGGTCGCGGGTTCCCCCGCCCGCGGTGCGTGCTCGGGCCGCTCCCAGGCCAGTTCGGCCACGACCTCGTCCCTGGGCAGCCCGGAGTCCACCCGCCGCACCAGGTCGGTGTACTCGTGCAGGGGGCCGGGGGCAGGCAGGTGGGTCAGGGCCGCCCAGGACTCCTCGAAGTAGGTGGCGACCTGCGCCAGCAGTAGCCCGGCCGCGCGGGTGACCGCCCCTCCCCTGCCCGGGAAGGCGCGGTCGGTGAAGTTTCCGGCGGGGTCGGCCAGCAGGACCCCCTCGGCACGGCGCTCCGGTTTCAGACCGGTCAGGCGCGCCACCTCCGTGACCGGCCCCTTGGCGCGCAGGGCGGCCGCGACTTCGGGTTCGACGTCCGTGTAGTAGACCACCGGGTACTCCAGGAGCAGGCGGCGGGCGCGTTGGGCGGCGCGTTCCGGGGCGGCGTCCGGCCCGAGGGGGTCGTTGAGGAGCCCGGCGGCGCTGTGCAGGTGCTGGACCGGGCGGGAGGGGCGGAAGAGGATCCCGCAGATCTCGTGGTCGATGTCGAAGAGGGCGTCGGCGTGTTCGCTGCCGCGCGCCCACGCCTCCACCGAGCCGTCGGACAGGTGGAGGGCGCCCCGGTCCAGGAGCCAGCGGGCCACGTCGACCAGGGCGGCCTTGTGGGTGGAGTCGGTGGGGTCGTAGCCCAGGCCGTCGATCTCGTTGGCCGAGGGGGTGAAGCGGTGGACGAGGTCGCCGAGGCTGATCTCGACCTGGGAGCGCTGGAAGGAGGCCAGGACCAGGCACAGGTAGGCCAGGCGCCGCCGGTCGAAGGGCTTGCCCTTGCGGGCGAAGTTCTGGCGCTGGGTGGGATCGAGCAGGTCGAGTTCGCGCACCAGCCGTACGTGGTCGGTGGTGGCGATGAGCCGGTACCCGAAGAGGGCGCGCAGGTCCTCGGCCATCTGGTCGGCCCAGAACAGGACCTGTTCGAGCACGCCCGGGCGCGGGCGGGAGGCGGTGATGACGTCGCAGGTCAAGACCTTGCGCACGGCCTGCTGGTACGTGCCCAGGTCCACGTCCGCGACGCGGGGACGGCGGGACTTGGCCATCATTTCGCCTTCCCGTTCGTGCGGGCGCCGCGGGTGCGGGCGCCCTGAGTGCGGGCTCCGCGGGTGCGGGCGGAGACTTCCAGGCGGAAGCCGGGCAGGTGCAGGTCGCCCCGCCGCGTGCGGACGACGCTGCCCTGTTCCGAGGGAACGAGCCGTACGAGGGTTCCGGCGTCGTCCCCGGTGGCCGAGCTCAGGCGTCCGGCGACCACGGACCGCGATTCCAATGCCTTGGTGACCAGGCGCAGCAGGATCTTGGTGTCGCTGTCGTCGAGGACACGGCCGTGTGCGCCCTCGTCGACCAAGCGTGTGGCGGAGGCGCGTTCGGTCTCGCGGCTCTCGCTCTGCTGGCGGCGCAGCTCCCCGCGGGCTCCCCGGTCCCGGCGGACCGGTTTGGGCACGCCCGTCGTGGGCGCCCGGTCGTTGCGGAACAGGGTGACGGAGACTTCCACGCCGGCCGCGTCGTGCCAGGAGTCGGAGGCCGAGAACTCGTCGCCGTCCTCGTGGGCCACACCCAGGTGGCGCGCCGAACGGGTGTTGAAGGCCGCGCCCATGAGGGCGTGCGCGGAGCCGTCATCGGGGGTGTCGAATACCCAGGCGGCCAGGTGCCGGAGCTGGGAGGAGCGGTTGACGCCGCCGCGCTGGGCCTCAGTGATCTGGCGCAGGAGCGCGACCACCCCGGACACGGCGGACCTGGTGGCCTGGCCGAGTTCGGCGGCGCGGGTGGGTGCCCCGCCCTCGGAGGCGAACCAGGCGCGCAGGGCCCACCAGCGGCGCGACCAGTCCTCCAGGCGTTCGGCCCGTTCCATGAACAGGCGTTCGTCGGCGTCGACGGCGCGGGCGAGCAGCGTGGTCAGGCCGGTGGCCTCGACCTCGTGGACCGCGCGGTCCAGTCGGGGAAGGTAGCGGTCGAGCTCCGCCATGAAGTCGGACATGTGCACGAGCAGGGCGTTCTTGTGGCGTAGGAAGACCTCCGGTGAGGCTTCCGTGGAGCGCAGGATCTCGCCGAGGGTCACGTGGAACTGGGCGGAGCGCCGACCCATGTCCTCCATGACCGAGTCGAGGCGGGACAGGCGCCGGTAGACGTCCTCGACCCGGCCGGTGCGGTTGGCCTCGGCCAAGGCCCCCAGGTCCTCCAGCACTTCGGAGAAGACCAGGCGGGACAGGTTGACGTCGTCCACGCGGGCGCCGAGGACGCCCTCCACCGCATGGTAGGCGCGGTAGCCGAGTTCGCTGAACTGGTAGACGGACTGGCGGTTGCGGTAGCTGGCCAGGGTGCCCGCGCGGGAGGCGTCGTCGAAACGGTGCACCACACCGTCGGCGGCGAGTTCGTCCAGGCGGCCGCGCAGGCCTTGGGCCGGGACCACCGGCGCCTCCGCGTGCACTGCGGCCAGCTCCCGCAGGGTCGCCTCGACCTCGTCGGCGCCGACCTGGACCCGGTGGACCTCGCGGAGGCGGTCCACGGCGCGCAGGATCCACAGGTAGGTGACGTGGTCGTCGCGCCGGGTGAAATTGAACAGCCGGAAGCGGTCGCTGACCGCGAGCGCGTCCAGATCCAGCGCCCTGCGCTCGGCCACCGTTCCAACCCCCGTGCTCTGCCCGTCGACCCCTCAGCCGCGTATCGCGCGCGTGCGGGCACACCCGCCGGTTACCGGTGCCCGGTCCGCGGCGGGATGGTGCCTGAGCCATTGTGGCAGTGCCCGGGGACCGTTCGCCCCCGGTCCGGGGCCGGACGGCGGTCGGATCGGTCACTCATGGGGGAGGAGTAGGGCGGCCGGGAAGGGCGCCTATGGAAGGATGTGCGCGGAATCGCCCCACCGCGAGGAGGAACGTGAGCGCTCGGCGCAGGCAGGGTCGGCAGGTGCGAACCCGGGGCCGGAGCCGGGCACGGCGGTGGGCTCGGAGGGTGCGGGAGGCCCTGCCGCTGGCCCTGGTGGGGCTGTTGCTGGTCCTGGTGTGGCTGTACGACAACGCCGAACGCCCGCTCGTGTGGGCGGGCGCGGGCGCGGTGGCCGTGGTAGCGGTGGTCGCGCTGGCCTGGTGGCTGCGGGCCCGTCTGCGTCTGGCGAGGGAACGGTGGATCGTCTCGCGCACCGGCATCGCCGGGATCGACACCATGTCCGGCAGGGACTTCGAGGAGCACGTGGCCCGGCTGCTGCGCGTGCACGGGTACACGCGGGTGACGGTGGTGGGCGGTGCTTCCGACGGCGGGGTGGACATCCGGGCCCAGGCGCCGGACGGCAGGCCCGTGGCCGTGCAGTGCAAGCGCTGGCGCAGGCCGGTCCCGCCCAACGAGGTGCGGGCCTTCCTCGGCGCGCTGGCCGGAGGGCACCGGGGGCACGTGGGGGTGTTCGTCGCCTCGAACGGTTTCACCCGGGAGGCCGTGCGCGAGGCCGGTAACGGGATGGTCCTGGTGGACCGGCACGACCTGGGCCTGTGGATGGCTGGAGAAAGGGTCCCGGAGCTGCCGCGCGCCGGGGACCGCCACCCGGGCGGCGGCAGGGGCGGAGCAGGTCAGGAAGGGCCGCGAACGTGACCGGCCAGGAGGAACACTACGGAAGCAGGCGGTTCCGGATACCACCGAATCCCTATCCGGAGGGCTGGCACTTCTACGCCGTCGTGCTCAAGCTGCTGTGGGTGTTGTGGGCCTTCGCCGCCTGCTTCTTCGGGCCCGTGACCCTCCAAGAGGGAGCGACCCCGCGCACCATCGCGTTCGGTTCGGTGACGCTGGTGCTGGTCGCCCTGACGCTGGTGCTGCTGCCGCGCTACCTCGACCACTCCCCCAAACGCGAGGTGACGGTCGACCGCGAGGGTCTGACGCTGGCCATGGACGCGAAGTGGTGGCGTCCGGCCCGGTCCTGGCGGGTGGAGTGGGGGCGGGCCCAGATCGTCCACACGTGCACGGTCACCTTCTCTGAGCGGCGCGGCCGGTATTCGCACCCGCTGGTCGACCGCCCCGCGCTGGACCTGTACCTGTACTCCGGCACCGTTGGGGTGCCCCGGTGGGTCAGGGCGGTGGACGCCGAAGCCGGGGCCTCCCTGCCGGTGGAACCGCCCTCGGCCCGTGTCCGGATCACGGGTCGCGGACCGCTGGGCACCTTCGCGGTCAACGGTCTGGTCCGCGCCGTGCGGAACCAGCGGCCCGACGTCTTCCATCGGCCGCCAATGGTCTGAAATGGTACTTTGCTGCAAAAGTTCACACCGATTGCGGCCCATTCCTTCGGTCACCCGATGATTTGACCACGTGGCAACACCCCCGACCGCCCGTAGTCATGCGGCGGTAGTTGCCTGCGGGGCGGCATGCACCCCACCGACCCGGGAGGTCCCACCATGAAGTTCCGCAGCACCGGCAGGAACGAGGAACCCGTGCCCGAGGACCCGCGCGCCACCGGCGGCACACGCCCGGAGGACGAGAGACCACCGACCCAGCTGATGGTCACCTACGGCGTCCAGCACATCCTCGCCATGTACGCGGGCGTCATCACACCGCCGATCATCGTCGCGGCCGCCGTCGGCCTGACCGCCGTGGAAACCGGCATGATCATCAGCGCCGCGCTGCTGGTCAGCGGGTTGGCGACCCTCCTGCAAACCCTGGGCGTGTGGCGCTTCGGCGCCCGCCTGCCCCTGGTCATCGGGATCTCCTTCGTCCCGGTCACCGCGATGACCGCGATCGACGAGAGCAGCGGCCTGCCCGCCGTGTTCGGCGCCTCCATCGCGGCCGGGGTGTTCGGCATCCTGGTCGTGCCGTTCATCGCGAGCCTCATCCGGTTCTTCCCCCCGGTGGTCACCGGGACGGTCATCACCGTCATCGGCATCACCCTGCTGCCGGTCGCCGTCGGCTGGATCACCGGCGACAGCGAGACCGGTGTGCCCGCCAACAGCGCGATGGCCATGGCGGCCTCCACCCTGCTCATCATCCTCATCCTGTCCAAGGTCCTGCCCGGGGTCTGGAACCGGATGGCGATCCTGCTCGGCCTCCTGCTGGGCACCCTGATCGCCGGGGCCTTCGGGCAGGTCGACGTCTCGGCGGTCACCGACGGTCCGGTCTTCTCCGTGGGGCAGCCGTTCTACTTCGGCCCGCCCGAGTTCCAGATCGCGGCGATCGTGACCATGTGCATCGTCATGATCGTGATCCTCGCCGAGGGCGTCGCCGACATCTTGGCGGTCGGCCAGATCGTGGGCACCAAGGTGGACGCGCGGCGCCTGGCCGACGGTCTGCGCGCCGACGCGGCCACGGCGATCATCGGTCCGCTCCTCAACTCCTTCCCCGGCAGCACGTTCAGCCAGAACGTGGGCCTGATCGCGCTCAACCGGGTCAAGAGCCGCTACGTGGTGGCCACCGGCGGCGCGTTCCTGGTGGCGATGGGCCTGTTCCCGATCCTGGGCCGGGTCGTGGCGATGATCCCGGAACCGGTCCTGGGCGGCGCGGGCCTGGTGCTGTTCGGCAGTGTGGCGGCCGCCGGCATCCAGACTCTGGCCAAGGTCGACTACGAGGGCAACCACAACCTGCTCATCGTGGCGGTCGCCCTCGGTTTCGGCATCCTGTCCATCGCCGCGCCCGAGTTCTTCGACGGCTTCCCGGACTGGGCGTCGATGATCCTGCACTCGGGCATCGTCACTGCCGCGGCCTCGGCGCTGATCCTCAACGTCTTCTTCAACATCCTGGGCCAGCACGGCCGGGCGCGGGCCGCTCGGGCGCAGGATCCGGCCGAGGAGGGCCCTCCGGGTCACTGATCCCCTCCCGTGGCGCGCGTACAGCGTTCGTGGTGCAGCTGTCCGCGAAAAGGGAGCGGGCCCACTGCGGAGTGGGCGGTTCCAACGGGCCCGCGGGGTCCGGAACCGCTGGTGGCCTAACGGTTCGTCGACCGACGGGAAGAATCCGGATCAGGACGGAACCACCGCGCAGCGGGCTTCATCGGACCTGAGGAGCCAGCTGAGGAACTCCTGAGGGTCCGCCGGTCGACGGCGCGAACGGAAGGCAGGTCAGGCACGCCATAGAGCACGGCGGTGGGGTCCGGGTCCGGATGGGCCAGGTGTACTGCACGTCCGGCTGGGCGGGGATCGGCTGTTTCGGCGTGTTCTGGGCGCTGTTCACCCTGGCCGCGCTGTCGTACACGGTGCCCGCGTTCGTGGCCGAGCCGGAAAACTCCTTGGCGGACCTGCTGTGGCACGAGGACACCGCCATGGGGGCGTGGTTCATCCTGCTGATGGGCGCGATACTGCCCCCGGCCCTCTACGGGATGCTGCGCGACCAGCCGCACCAGAGCGCCCAAAGGGACGTGGCCGTGGACCGGGAGGGCCTGACGGTGACCCGGTACCGCGAGGGGCGGCTGCCCACCCGGACCTGGTCCGTGGACTGGGACCGTGTGCGCTACGTCAGCGCGCGCCAGGCCTGGTTCGGTGAGACCGACAGGCACGGCCACAAAGGTCGGCGCCACCGCGTGCTGCGCCCGGCCCTGGACATCCACCTGTTCGACGACGTGGCGGAGGAAGAGCGTCGCGTCGTCGCCGGGAAACGGCCCGCCGAGAGCGAGTCCGGCGACTCGTCCCGTCGGGTCGTAGTCGGCGGTGCCGACCAGACCTCGCAGGAGGCGGTCATCCGGTTGGCCGAAGCCCTGGGAGAGATCCGCCCGGACCTGTTCTACCGAGGGTTGGCGGAAGAGCAGTGGTACACACCGCCGGGCCCTGCATCCGAGCGCTCCGAGCCTCAGCGGCCCGAACCCGGGCAGTCGATCCCCGAACCGGGAGCGGGACCGTCCGCGGCCGGGGGCCACCGCGCTCCCCCTGCCACCCCGGTACTCATCGACCAGCAGTGGAGCTGGACACTGTGGTCGGCGGTGACGGGCGGCCTGATCACCGCCACCGCCCTGTCCTACCTCTGGTGGTGGTCCGAACCGGCTTCCCAGGCAATGGACACGCTGGCCCGTATAGCCCTGCTCATCACCGCCATGACCCTGCTCGTGCAGCTCTTCTACTCGCCCATGCAGCTCGCCCCGCGCAGGATCCGCGTGGGACCGGACGGGCTGGAATTCACCCTGCGGCAGCGGATGTGGATCTGGCACCGGATCGAGGAACGCATCCCCTGGGACCGGGTCCAGGCCGTGGTGGTGCGCAGCACCGCGATCGGGAAACGGCACGATGACGACCACCGCGGCCTCCGTCACCATCCCCCCGGAACCGGTGAATCGGGCCGGGTCAGAACCCTGGAGATCTACCTGACCCCCCAGGACGTGGGCACCCCCGACGCGTGGAACCGCATGGGTCTGCTGAAGGACGAGCGCGCGGCACCGGACTCCGCGGCGCTGGAAGCGCTGGTGGCCTTCCCAGCGACCCGGATCCGGCTGCTCAACCACCCGGGGGAGACGGTGGCGGCCAAGCTGATCTGGGAGGACTACGACCGGGGCGGACCGGCGCCAACCGAGCTCCCGCTCGCGCAACTGGGGCGGGCGATCCAGCTGTTCCGCCCCGACTTGTGCCACGGTTTCGACGGTCTGGCCCGGCCCTCGTCCACCGACACGCTGTAAGCATGCGCGGCCCCCTCCGCTCCGATACGGAAAGTGACGCATGGCGGATGACGAACTGAACGACGGCGCGGCCCGGGTACGGCTCCTGGAACCGTTCCCCTGGACCGGCTGGTCGCTGGTCCCCCTGTCGGGCGCGTTCTGGGCCATGTTCACCGCGCCCGCGTTCCTGTTCCTGCCTTCTGACATGGAGCGCCACGGCACCGGTTTCTGGGCAACGCTCTGGCATACGGACAACTCCGGAGCAGCGTGGATGGCCACGGTGGCGAGTGCCGCCTACCTCGCGCTCATCGTGCTGGTGGTGAGGTCCCACGTCCGGCGGCGGGCCGTCCGCGAGGTGGCCGTGACCATGAAGGGACTGACACTGACCCGGCACCGCAAAGCGTGGCGGCCGGCCCGGACCTGGTCGGTGGAGTGGGAGCAGGTGCGGTGCGTGAGCGCGTGGCGGGGCTGGTTCGGTGAGGCCACTCCGAGCAGGCACAACTCCCGTCGCGTGCTGCGCCCCGGACTGGACGTCTACCTGTACGCGGAGGTCGACGGGGCCGACCGCTGGGTGTACACGGAGAACCGCAAGGCCAAGGCACCGGAGCTGGGCGACGGCCCGGCGCCGTGGGTGCGGATCGGTGCCGCGGGGGTCCGAGCGCAGGAGAGCATGGTCCAGCTTGCCCGCGGTCTGGGGCGGATCCGCCCGGACGTGTTCTACCGGGGCACGGACCTGGAGCAGTGGTACACCCCGCCCGGGGTGGTTCCTGAAGAGGCGGCTCCTGCAGCAGCTGCCCCCGGGGCCCCGACAGCACCGTCGAACCCGACCGGGCAGCCGACCTCGTCCCAACCCACCGAACCCGTCGTGGTCGACATGCGGGAGAGTCCGCGCCGGTGGGCGACCATCATCGGGGTACTGACAGCCGGCACGTTCCTGAGCTCCCTGGGGATCCACACCGGTCTGTGGTACCCGGTGGTCGTCAGCCTGTCCGCGCTGGCACTGCTCATCTTCGGCCCGCTCCTGGTGCTCTCGCTCTGGTCCGCGCCCCTGGACCTGACCCGGCGTCAGATCCGGGTGGGACCGCGAGGGCTGGAGTTCGAGCTGCGGCCCCTGCTGTGGTCCTGGCACAAGGTGGACGCTGTCGTCCCGTGGGAGCAGGTGCGGGCCGTCCTGGAACGCACGGTTTCGGGAGCCCGGGGAGAGCAGAAACTCGGGAGCAAACGGGATGTCGCCATCGGCGACTACCTCTACGCCCTCGACATCTACGTCGACCCGCGCCGCACGGGTGACGCCACGGCGTGGCGGAAGCTGGGAGTCGAGGTGGACCGGTGCCGCGAGCCCGACGCCCCGGAGCTGGAACCTCTGGTCGGTTTCCCCGCGACCCGGATCCGGATGACCTGCGACGAGGACATGGTCGAGCGGACCGCACGGGAGTGGCAAGAGATGGACGACGGAGGCCCGGTACCGGCCACCGTCTCCCTGTTCCAACTGGGCCGGGCCGTCCGACTCTTCCGCCCGGACCTGGTGCGCTGACGGCTGCCCGGCACCTCCGCCGCCCCTCCGTACCCGGCCCGAACCGACCGCCCACGAGGACTCCACGATGATCGCCTCCCCTCCGACCACCCAGGTCTCGCTCCGCCCCGACCGGCTGCCCGGGTACTGGGAGCTGTTCGCCGGCATCACGCTGGTCCTCACCCCGCTCCCGGTCCTGTTCCTGGTCCTCATGGGGCCCTCCGCGCTCGACGGGGGCACCCTGCCGAGCGCCGCCGAGGACCCGGGCCTCTGGATGGGCGTGGCGCTGATTTTGGCCTCGGCGCTCTCCTGGGCGCTGCTGGCGGGGCAGTGGGTACGGCAGTCCACCGCGCGCGAGATCCAGGTGGCCCCGGAAGGCGTGCGCTTCATGTACGGCGGGCGGTGGTGGTTCCGTGCACGCACACACCTTCTGAGGTGGGACGACGTCGCACTGATCGTGTCCTGGCAGCGGGAGTTCAACGAACGCCCCACCGTCGCCTCGCCGACCGGTAAGCGCATCCGCCAGAAGGCCGTCCGGCGGGTGAGCCGACCGGTGGTGGACCTGTACTTGGAGGGCGGGGCGGAGGCACCGGAGTGGCTGGACCCCGTCCTGGAGGACACGGGATACCGGGTACGCGTCGGCGGCCCCGGGGACCCGATGAGGGACGAGGTCCGGCGCCTGGCTCACCTGCTGTACCGAGCGCGCCCGGACCTGTTCGAGCTGGCGGAGGTGTCGGCCACGTGGTTCTCCCCTCCCCCCGCATACGGCACGGAGCGGCCGGAAGCCACACCCCCCAGAGACGACCCGTCCCCAAGACGGCGCCTCGGTACCGGCGGAAGAGGCCGCTGTGCCAGAGCCACCGCCTGCCCTTGAACCTCCCCGGGGCACGGTCCGCATGGTCCTGCAGCGTTCACCCGCGTCGTGGGCGCGCCGGGTGGTGCTGTGGGGCGCCTTGGCGGGCGCGGCCGCCGGTATCGTCGCCGGCGGTGTCGGTGAGCCCTGACTCCCCGCCCTCGTCCTCCTCCCCGGGATCTTCTGCTTGGTCTGGTTCCTCGCCCTGCTCGTGACCGCGCCGATGTGGATGTCGCGGCGGGTGACGGAAGTATCTCCGCACGGGATACGGTTCACCGCCGAACCCCTGTTCTGGTACCGGATCTCGGTGGATGCCACCCTGCCGTGGTCCGATGTCGCGGGGGTGCACCTGCGCACGGTGCCCCGGCCCCATCTGAGCGCACCGACCCTGCTCAGGCTGATGACGGGCGTTTCCCAGGAGCACGGCGGAACACAGACCCTCTTGACGTTCGTGCTGCGGCCCGCCGGTCCCCGGTCCGAGGAGCTGAAACAGCTCGGGATGCACCTGACCCCGTACACGTCCGGGTCGACCGCCGTCCCGGGCGCGCGCTACGCAGGGCACGTGGCCAAGGTCGATCTGGTCTTCGCCGCCGACATGCACCCCGAAGACCGGTCCGGGTGGGACCCGGGCACCGGACAGGCCCCGCCGGAACAAGTGAGCCCGGCCCTGTTCCCCGAGGTACTGAGGGCCTACGCCCCCGAGCGCTGCCACGGCTTCCCGCCGCGCTGAGCGGGAGGACCCGCGCAGGCCTTGCGGATCCTGGCCTTGCTGATGCCAGCCGCACAGATCCTGACCTCGCGGAAAATCCTTTGCCCGGGTGAATACGCGTGTGGAAGCCTGCGCGAGCATGCCGAGCGTGTGTGCGCAGTCGTGAGCAGTGGAGAAGAGCGGGTCGTGGGTTACGTCGACATCAACCAGGTCACACACGCTCTGCCCGATGGGAGGGTGTTGCTGGACGGGGTGTCGTTCCGGGTCGGGGACGGGTCCAAGACCGCTCTCGTCGGTGCCAACGGCGCGGGCAAGAGCACACTGATGCGCCTGATCCAAGGAGAGACCCCGCCGCAGTCGGGCGCGGTCACCGTGGAGGGAGAACTGGGTGTGATGCCCCAGTTCGTGGGGCACGTGCGCGACACCACCACGGTGCACGAGCTGCTGGTGTCGGTCTCTCCGCGCGCGGTGCGCGAGGCGCACTCGGACCTGGAAGCCGCGGAGGAGGCCATGATGCTCTCCGACGGTGAGAAGACCCAGATGCGTTACGCGGAGGCGATCGCGCGCTACGGCGATGCCGGAGGCTACGAGGCCGAGGTCGTGTGGGACCAGTGCTGCATGGCCGCTTTGGGGGCGCCCTATGAGCGCTGCCGGTGGCGGGAGGTGCGCACGCTCTCCGGCGGTGAGCAGAAACGCCTGGTCATCGAGGCGCTGCTGCAGGGGCCGGCGCCGGTGCTGCTGCTGGACGAGCCGGACAACTACCTGGACGTACCGGGCAAACGCTGGTTGGAGGATGCCCTGCGCGCCAGCCCGAAGACGGTCCTGTTCATCTCCCACGACCGCGAACTGCTCAGCCGGATGCCGGACCGCATCGTCACCGTGGAGCTGGGCGCGGCGGGCAACAGCGTGTGGGTGCACGGGGGCGCCTTCGACACCTACCACGAGGCCCGCCGGGAACGGTTCGCCCGCTTGGACGAGCTGCGCAAGCGCTGGGACGAGGAGCACGCCAAGCTGAAGGCGCTCGTGGCCATGTACAAGCAGAAGGCGTCCTACAACTCGGACATGGCCACCCGCTACCAGTCCGCGCGGACGCGGCTGCGCCGGTTCGAGGAGGCGGGGCCGCCCCAGCAGCAGCCCCGGAACCAGAACCTGCGGATGCGGCTGCGCGGCGGGCGCACCGGCAAGCGCGCCCTGGTGTGCCGCGACCTCGAGCTGACCGGGCTGATGCACCCCTTCGACCTGGAGGTCTGGTACGACGAGCGGGTCGCCGTACTGGGCTCCAACGGTTCGGGTAAGTCGCACTTCCTGCGGCTGATCGCCGCCGGCGGTGACGACCCCGAGTCCTCGCTCGTGCCCGAGGAGGAGCGTGCCGTGGTCGAGCCGGTGCCGCACACCGGTAGGGCCAAGTTGGGCGCCCGGGTCCTGCCGGGGTGGTTCGCGCAGACGCACGAGCACCCGGAGTTCATCGGACGCACCCTGCTGGACATCCTGCACAACGGCCAGGGCACCCGGAAGGGTGTGCCCCGGGAGGAGGCGGGCCGGGCGCTGGACCGCTACGAGCTCGCGCTCTCCGCGGAGCAGACCTTCGACACCCTCTCCGGGGGTCAGCAGGCCCGGTTCCAGGTGCTGCTGCTGGAGCTGTCCGGTGCCACGATGCTGCTGCTGGACGAGCCGACGGACAACCTGGACGTGGTGTCGGCCGAGGCCTTGGAGTCGGCATTGGGGTTCTACCAGGGCACGATCCTCGCGGTCACCCACGACCGCTGGTTCGCCCGCGGCTTCGACCGGTTCGTGGTGTTCGGTGCGGACGGGCGCGTAAGGGAGGCGGACGGGCCGGTGTGGGACGAGGGCCGGGTGGAGCGGACCCGGTAAGCCGCCCGGGCCCGGTCCGGCACGGGGGCGGGGCCCGGTGGCCCTGCCCCGTAAGTTGCCCGGTCAGGCCAGGGGCAGCTCGCCCTCGATGGTGCCCGAGCAGCCCTCAGTGCACTCGAGGGTGAAGGAGACGTGGCCGCCGGGTTCGCTCTCGGGGAAGTGGTAGAGCAGAAGCCCGGACTCCCCCGGCTCGTACTCCGCCTTGCCCATCCACGTGTCGGCCGCGCCCAGGGTCCGGCTGCCGTCCGGGGCCACGTAGTCCGCGTTGTCCAGCTCGAAGGCAGTGTCGTCGTCGGCTTCGACACCGAAGGTGACCACCAGGACGTCGGCGCTGGCGGACGTGTAGCTGGCCCCCATCGTGACGGTCGCGCCGTCCTCAGTGACCTCGCTGAACCCGGGATAGAGGTTGTCGCTGACGGCCCGGCCCTCGATCTCGAAGTCGGTCAGGAGCCCGTCCTGGTACTCGAAGTTCCCGTAGGTCGCACAGTCCTCCGGGTGGCACATCTCGAGTTCGTCGCCGACCAGCTCGACGTCCCAGGGGTCTTCGAAATCCCCGGCCTCCTCGTACACCAGGGCGATGTCCGCCTGGTACCTGAGGTAGTCGTGGGCGGGCGAACCCGCCTGGGCGTAGTCGAACCCGTCCTCCAGCCCTTCGGAGGAGTTGGTCGCGAGGGCTTCCACGTAGGGCTGCGCCTCCTCGGCGCCCCCGTCCTCTGCGTCCTCCTGCTCCGCTTCGTCCTGCTCGGCGTCCTCCTGGTCGGAGTCCGCTCCCGCTTCGGAGTCCGCGGCCCCGGAGTCCGCGTCCGACGTTTCCCGTGCGTCGCGCACGAGTCCGCAGGACGTGAGGGCGAGGACTGCGGCGAGCGCCAGGGCGAACGCGCTCAAGAGCGGTCTGGAACGGGGCATGCCGATGGGCCTTCTCTCTCTGGGCTGTGACGGGGCCCGGTGCCCGCCGAACACCGCGCGGTTCAGGGGAAGCGGGGGCCGGGACCGGGTCGGAGACCCCCCATTCATAGCAGAGGGGCCCAATACACCCGGCGCGGACGGGCGCGCTGACCGCGCCGGGACGTGTCCGGAACCGGACATGCCTCGGGAGGGCGTTCTTCGTCACGTCCGGGACCGGTCGCTGTGAACCGCGCGGCCTCCGCCGACGGCTCTCCCGAGGTACCCGCGGGCGGCGTTCCCGGCACCCCGGGGCGGCACGGATCCCGTCAGCGGTCCGGGGGCGGGCCCGATCTCGGGCCTGAGCGGCGGCGGAACCGCTCCCGGGGCCGGGCAGGCGCACACCCACGCATGACTACGGAAAGCAAGCACGCACATCCGTTTAGCTCTGGTGTTTTCCTCCAAGGGAGCACCCCGAATTTGCATCAGACTTCGGACCATCCGATGATTTGTCCTCGTGGCGCCATCCGCTCAGGCACCACCCCGCAGAGCACCACCCACCCGGAAGGCCCCACCACGATGACGTTTCCCAAGGGCGGCACGGCCCCCGCTCCCGACGGCCGGGAACCCGCCGTCACCGAGCGGCCAGAGGACGAGCGGCCACCCCTGCGGCTCATGGTCGCCTACGGCTTCCAGCACATCCTCGCCCTGTACGCCGGGGTCATCACCCCGCCGCTCATCATGGCGGCAGCCGTGGGCTTGGACCCCGTGGAGACCGGACTGATCATCAGCGCGGCACTCCTGGTGAGCGGCCTGATGACGCTGGTCCAGACGCTCGGTGTGTGGCGGTTCGGCATGCGGATGCCGCTGGTCATCGGTGCCTCCTTCATTCCCATCACCGCGATGACCGCGATCGGGGAGTCCAGCGGGTTGCCCGCGGTCTTCGGCGCCTCCATCGCCGCGGGCCTGTTCGGCATCCTCATCGCACCGGTCATGGCCAGCCTGATCCGCTTCTTCCCACCGGTCGTCACCGGCAGCGTCATCACCGTCGTCGGCCTCGCCCTCATCCCGGTCGCGGTCGGCTGGATCACCGAGGAGAGTGAGACCGGGATCCCCACCGACACGGGGCTGCTGCTGGGCGGGGCGACCCTGGCCAGCATCCTGGTCCTGTCCAAGGTCCTGCGCGGGGCGTGGGGGCGGGCGTCCATCCTCCTCGGCCTGGCCCTGGGCACCCTGCTGGCCGCCGCTCTCGGCGAGGTCGACGTCGGCTCCGTGGGCGAGGGCTCGGCCTTCTCCCTGCCCAGCCCCTTCCACTTCGGTCCGCCGGAGTTCCAGGTCGCCGCGGTCATCACCATGTGCATCATGATGGTCGTGATCCTCTCCGAGGGCATGGCGGACATCCTGGCCGTCGGCTCGGTCGTGGGCAGCAAGGTCGACGGCAAGCGCCTGGCCGACGGGCTGCGTGCCGACGCCGCCACAGCGGTCGTCGGCCCCCTCCTCAACTCGTTCCCCGGCAGCACCTTCAGCCAGAACATCGGCCTGATCGCGCTGAACAAGGTGCGGAGCCGCTACGTGGTCGCCGCCGGCGCGGTCCTGCTGGTCGCGATGGGCCTGTTCCCGGTCCTGGGCCGGGTGGTGGCGATGATCCCCTCCCCCGTGCTGGGCGGGGCCGGCCTGGTGCTGTTCGGCTCGGTGGCCGCGGCGGGCATCCAGACCCTGGGCAAGGTGGACTACGAGAACAACCACAACCTGGTGATCGTGGCGGTAGCCCTCGGGTTCGGCATCCTGTCGATCGCCTCCCCGGACTTCTTCGAGGGCTTCCCGGAGTGGGCGACGATGGTCCTGCACTCGGGCATCGTCACCGCCACCGTCTCCGCGCTGGTGCTCAACGTGTTCTTCAACGTCCTGGGCAGCCGACCGGCACCCGAAAGCGGGCAAGGCGCCGAAATCAGGGAGTCCGCCGCGGGGTGACCGGCCCCCGGGCGGCAGATCTGGGCGGTCAGTCCACCGGGAAGTCCAGGTCGACGAAGGCGAAGCACTCGTCGAGGCAGCCGGTCACGGCCAGGTCCCCGCCGACCTCCGGTCCGGTGAAGAACAGGGCGGTCTGGACGGCGGTACCCGCATCCAGCCGGTACTCCCCCACGGCCTCCTCCGCCCGGTACTCGCGGCCGTCCGGGGCGGTGTAGGTGGCGCCGAAGAGGTCGAGGTCGACGTTGTCCACCGTGGTGAACTCGGCGGTGACGACCAGGACGTCGTCGGTGATGCTCTGGTAGGCGGTGAGCATGTGCACGTCGACCCCCTCCGAGCTGGCTGCGACCCCCTGGCCGGAGACCAGGCGCTTTCCGGGGTCCTGTCCGTTCACCAGGAAGCCGGTGACCAGGCCGTCCTCCACGGTGAAGCGGCTGAAGAAGGCGCACGCCGGACCGCCCTCCTCCTCCCGGCAGAGCTCGAATCCCTCTTCGGAGGGCGTCAGGTCGGACGGGTCATAGCTGTGTCCGGCCGAGTCCCAGGCGCTGAACACCTGGACGTAGTGGCGCAGGTAGGTGTGCGCGGTGGAGTCCTCGGCGGTGAGGGTCAGTCCCTCGCGCATCCGCTCGGGGTCGTCGCTCGCGGCGAGAGCGGTCATGTACTCGGCGGCCCCGTCCGGAACGTCTTCCTCTTCGGCCTCGCCGGTCCCCGTCTCCTCCGGTTCGCCCGGTGCCGGTGCGGGGTCCGGCGCACCCGTGGGATCGGCGGCGGGATCTGTCGGTTCCGGGCTGCTGACGGGCTCCTCCGCCCCCGGGACTGGGGGCTCCTCCTCGGGATTCTCGCGTTCCTGGTCCTGCTGTTCCCCTCCGGTGGGGACGATCTCGCGCACATCCGCCTGGCCGCAGCCGACCGCCGCGGCCAGCAGGGCGACGGCGGCGATCACGGCCGGCTTCGACATATCCAGGCGCTCCCTCGGAAGGCACTCGGACTGTCGATTTTAGGCTTGATAAGGGCGAATAATCCGAATTTCCCCATTCTTGGATATTTCCTGAAGTTCCCTTGTTCCCCAGTGACCAGCACACTGGAAAAAGCGCCGGGCCGCCCCGATACGGACGGCCCGGCGGGAACTTCCTAGCGTGAGAAACCGCGGTCCTACTGCTGAGGACGCAGGAGGACCGGAAGTTCCTTGATGCTGTTGACCACGATGGAGGGGTGGTTCTCGAGTTCCTCCTCGGGGGCGGCCAGCCGCAGGTCGGGGAAGCGCTCGAACAGCATCGGCAGGGCGATCTGGCCCTCCATGCGGGCCAGGTGGGAGCCCGGGCACACGTGCGGGCCGTAACCGAAGGAGATGTGCCGGCCCTCCCGGCGGGTCAGGTCGAAGGTGTCCGGGTGCGGCTCCTCGCCGTGTTCGCCTCGGTCGCGGCTGATCGCACCGTACGAGGTCATCAGCGCCTCGCCCTTCCTGATGGTCACCCCGGCGAGTTCGACGTCCTCGGTGGCGAAGCGGAAGACCATGTTGGAGGTGGGCGGGTCGAAGCGCAGGGTCTCCTCCACCACGGCGTCCCAGCCGACCTCGCCCTTCTTGACCAGGTCGAACTGCTCCGGGTGGGTCAGGAGCGCGCGCACCGCGTTGCACAGCAGGTTTACGGTGGTCTCGTGCCCGGCCGCCACGACGACTTGGAGGGTACCCCTGATCTCGAGGTCGGTGAGGGCGTCGCCGTTCTCACCGGCGTTGATCAGTTCGGTGGTCAGGTCCTCCCCCGGGTTGGCGCGCTTGTCCGCGATCATGTCCTCGTAGTACCGCTCCAGGGTCGCGTACGTCTCCATGAACTCCTGCGGAGTGGTGACCGCGCTGAAGAACTTGACGTACATGTCCCTCAGGTAGCCGTGCTCGGCCTGGTCCACCCCGTAGAGGTCGCCGATCACGCTCATCGGGAGTTTGAAGGCGAACTCCCCCTTCAGGTCCAGCGGCCGCTGGGACTCGGGCTCCAGGGCGTCGAGCAGGTTTTCGGTCAGCTCGTGGATCCTGGGCCGGAGCCGTTCGATGCTGCGCGCGGAGAAGGCCTTGGCGGTGAGCAGGCGCAGGCGCTTGTGTTCGGCGCCGTCGGTGCCGAGCAGGTTGGTCGGGGTCGGCGGGATCGTGCTCATCAGCGGCCAGGCCTCAGGGATACGGCCCTGCTGGTAGTCGTCCCAGTAGGCGGGGTCCTTGACCAGGCGCGTGTCGGTGAGGGCAGCGCGGGCGGCCTCGTGGTGCGTGACCGCCCAGGCGGTCACGCCCTCGGGCAGGTTGACCCGGGTGACGGGTCCAGCGGCGTGGAGGACCTCCCGCTCGGCGCGCAGATTCTTGACGTAGGGGTCGAGGGTGACGGCTTCACCGGAACCGTGCTGGACGGGGCAGGGCATCAGGGTTTCTTTCAGAATGTCGGCTGTGGCGGGTGGCGGTCCCCGCCCGTATCGAGGGGCGGGGACCGGACACCGGAGTACTTACGGACGGAGGACGACCGGGAGTTCCTTCAGGCTGTTGACCAGCAGCGAGGGGTTGAGCTCCAGGTCCTCGTCGGCGACCGCCAGGGTCATGTCCGGGAAGCGCTCGAAGAGCATCGGCAGGATGACACCCGCCTCCAGGCGGGACAGGGGCGCGCCCGGACACACGTGCGGACCGTACCCGAAGGCGATGTGGCGGCCCTTGGTCCGGGTCGGGTCGAACACGTGCACATCTTCGCCGTACTCCTCCCGGTCGACGGTCACCGCGCCGTAGTGGGTCATGAGGGCCTCGCCCTTGCGGATGGTCACCCCTCCGATCTCGATGTCCTCGGTGGCGAAGCGGAACAGCATCGAGACATTGGGCGTGTCGTAGCGCAGGGTCTCCTCGACCACCGCGTCCCAGCCGATCTCGCCCTTCTTGGCCAGGTCGAGCTGCTCGGGGTGGTTCAGCAGGGCGCGCACCGCGCAGTTGAGGAGGTTCACGGTGGTCTCGTGTCCGGCCACCATGACGTTCAGGAGAAGCCGCTCGACCTCGATGTCGGTGAGACGGTCTCCGTCCGGCCCCTCACCGAACAGGTCGGTGGTCATGTCCTCGCCCGGGTCGGCCTTCTTGGCGGCGACCACGTCCGCGAAGAAGTCCTGGAGGGCGCCGTAAGTCTCCTGGAACTGCTGCGGGGTGCTCGTGGAGTCGAAGAGCGCGTTGCACAGCTCGCCGAGGTACGGGTAGTGGCGGGGGTCGACCCCGTAGAGCTCACCGACGACCCCGACCGGGATGGGGAAGGTGAACTCGGACTTCAGGTCCAGGGTCCGGTCGGCCTTGGGTTCCAAGCGGTCGAGCGCGTCGGCGGTGATCTGCTCGATCCGCGGGCGCAGCCGCTCCACCCGGCGCGCCGAGAACGGCTTGGCGATGTGGTTGCGCAGCCTCCTGTGGGGTGCGCCGTCCAGGCCGAGCATTTCGTTGTCACCCATGGGGACGGTCAGCAGCAGTGGCCACCCTTCCGGGATCAGGCCGGCCTGGAAGTCGGCCCAGTGCTCGGCGTTCTTGACCAGGCGGGAGTCGTTGAGGGTGGCCCGGGTGACGTCGTGGTGCGTCGTGGCCCAAGCCTGCACGCCGCCGGGAAGCTGGACCCGGGCGACCGGCCCGGCCTGATAGAGGCGCTCACGCTCGGCGGGCATGCTGTCGATCACGGGATGGATGACCGTGATGTCGTCGGAGCTTTCGGCCTGGGAGACGGGACAGGGCATCAGTGCACTCCTTGGGGTGGTGCGGGGGTGAAGGTGACGGGGAGGGAGGCGACACCCCGAACCCACGGGGAGGGGCGCCAACGCAGGTCCTCTGCCGGGATGGACAGGTCGATGTCGGGGAGCCGGTCCAACAGGACCTCGATCCCCGTGGTGGCGATGGCCTCCCCGATGTCCTGGGCCGGGTAGGGACACCGGTGCTCGCCGTGGGAGAAGGACAGGTGGGCCTTGTTGCCCCGTTCCCCGGAGGTCCTCCGGTCCGGGTTCACCCGCGGGTCGCGGTTGCCGGCGGCCAGGCTGAGGAGTACCAGATCGCCCCGGCGGATGAGCTGACCACCCAGTTCCACGTCGTGCACGGCGTACCGGCCCGCGTGGATCTGGCACGGGCTGTCTTCCCAGAGCACCTGGGACAAGGCCTCGCCCGCGCTGCTCCGGGCTCCGGCCATGGAGGCGGAGAAGCGGTTGTCGGTGAGCATCAGCCGCAGCGCGTTGCCGATCCAGTCGGCGGTGGTCTGATGGCCGGCGGCGATGACGGCCAACAGGTCGACGACGAGCTCCTCGTCGCTGTACCGGGCCGGGTGCGCGATCATGCGGGACACCGCGTCGCTCCCGAGCCTGGCCCGGCGTTCCAGCACCAACCGCTGGAGTGCCGCGCTGAGCTCCATGTAGGCCTGCTGGGAGTCGGATCCGGCGTCGAGCATGGTGGTGCTCATGGCGCTGAGCGCGTCCCCTTGGTCATCGTCCAGGCCGTACGTCCAGCACAGGACCAGGGCCGGAAGCCGGTGGGCATACATCGACCTCAGGTCCGCCTCGCTCGAGGCACAGAAGGAGTCGATGAGCCGGTCCGCGATCCGTGTGATCACCTGACGCAGCTCGTAGGGTTCCACCCCGTTGAGGGCGTCGTCGATCACCCGGGCGTGCCGACGGTGTTCCTCCCCCTCCGTGTGCTGAATGTTCGGTACCGGGAAAACCAGAGGCATGAGCGGCCAGTCTTGGGGCACCCTCTCCCAGCCGTTCCACCTGCGGGAGTCACTACCGAAGTCCTTCGGGGTGCTCAGCACGTGGTGGAGCTCCCGGTAGCCCAACACCAGCCAGGCGGGGACGTCGCCGTCCAGGTGTACGCGCACGACCGGGCCGTGGGACGAGCGCATGTTCTCGAAGTGTCCGGCGGGATCGGACTGGAAGTCCGGGCCGTACAGCCGGACCGGGCAGCCGCTCATCAGGGTGTTCCTTCCTTGTGGCCGGCAGGGGGTCGGCCGGGACGGCGGATACCTACGGGCGCAGGAGGATCGGGAACTCCTTGAGGCTGTTGACGATGAGCGCCGCCTCGTTCTCCAGTTCCTCGTCCGCGACGGCCAGCGTCAGGTCCGGGAAGCGCGCGAACAGCTTCGGCAGGATGATGCCCGCCTCCAGCCGCGCCAGCGGGGCACCCGGGCACATGTGCGGCCCGAACCCGAAGGTGATGTGGCGGCCCTTGGTCCGGGTCGGGTCGAACACGTGCACGTCCTCGCCGTACTCCTCCCGGTCCTTGGTGATGGCTCCGTAGTGCGTGACCAGTGCGTCGCCCTTCTTGACGGTCACGTCCCCCATGGACACGTCCTCGGTGGCGAACCGGAACAGGAGCGCGTTGTTGGGCGGGTTGTAGCGCAGGGTCTCCTCGACCACCTGATCCCAGGTGATCTCTCCCCTGCCCAGCCGCTCGCGCCACTCCGGGTGGTTGACCAGGGCACGGACGACGTTGTTGATGAGGTTGACCGTGGTCTCGTGCCCGGCGGCCACCACCATCAGCAGCGTCACGATGACCTCCGCCTCGGTGAGCGGGTCCTCGCCCTCCTCGGTGGAGTTGATCAGGTCGGTGGTGAAGTCGTCGTGCCCGCCCGGGTCGGCGCGCTTACGGGCGACCAGTTCGGTGAAGTACTCGTGGATCTGGGCGTAGAGCTTCAGGTGCTCGCCCGGGTCGGTGTCGACGAAGAAGAGCGGGGCGTACAGTTCGCCGAGCTTGTCGTACTCCTCCCTCCCCACGCCGTAGAGCTCACCGATGACGGTGATCGGTACCCGGAAGGAGAACTCCTTCTTCAGGTCCAGCGGCTCGTGGGCCCGGGGTTCCAGGGCGTCCAGGTACTCGTCGGTGATCCGCTCGATCTTCGGGCGCAGCCGCTCTACTCGCCGGGCCGAGAAGGGGTGCGCGGTCAGTCGGCGCATCCGCCGGTGCGGGGCGCCGTCCAGGCCGAGCATGTTGATGCCGTCGAAGGTCAGCACCCCCATGTACGGCCAGTCCTTGGAGACCTTCCCGTTCGTGAAATCGGCCCACTGGTGGGGGTCCTTGACGAACCGCGGATCCTTGAGGGCGGCCTTCGCGGCGGCGTGGTGAGTGGTGGCCCAGGCCCGCACCCCGCCGGGGAGCTCCACCGGGGTGACCGGGCCGTGCTGGTAGAGCTCCTCGCGGTGGGCTTGGAGGTCGTCCGGGTACGGGTTGAGGAAGGGGACCTCGGCGTCGTCTAATCCGGTCACGGGGCAGGGCATCAGAAACCTCCAAGAGGGGATACGGGGGTGAAGGTGACGGGCAGGGAGACGACTCCCCGAGCCCAAGGGGACGGGCGCCAGCGCAGGTCTTCGGGGGGAACGGCCAGTTCGATGTCGGGCAGCCGGTCGAGCAGTACCTCGACACCGGTGGTCGCGATGAGTTCGGCGATGCCCTGGGCGGCGTGGGGGCAGGCGTGCTTGCCGTGGGAGAAGGACAGGTGCGCGTGGTTGGCGCCCATCCGGTCGTCCCCGGTGCCACGCACCTTGGGGTCCCGGTTGGCGGCGCCGTAGCCGAGCATGACCAGGTCGCCCTTGCGGACGAACCGTCCGGCCAGCTCCAGGTCCACAGCAGCGAACCGGCCCGCGTGGATCTGGGAGGGCGAATCCTCCCACAGCACTTCGGCGAGGGCGTCGCGCACACTGCTGCGCGCACCCGAGAAGGAGGCCGAGAAGCGTGCGTCAGTCAGCATCAGCCGCAGCGCGTTGCCGATCCACTCTGTGGTGGGCTGGTCACCACCGCCGAGAATCCCGATGAGTTCGGCGGTGAGCTGGTCGTCGGTGTAGCCGATCGGGTCGGCGACCAGGCGTGAGATCATGTCGGCGCGGGGCCGGGAACGGCGTTCGGAGATCGCGGTGCCGAAGCGGCCGACCAGTTCGGTATAGGCCTCGAAGACCTCCGCCCCCGACGAGTCGAAGAGCACGCTCATCGCCTTGGCGAGTACGTCGATCTCCTCGTCGTCGAAGCCGTACATCCAGCCCAGGACCAGGCTCGGCAACCACCCGGCGTACTGGGCGCGCAGTTCGGCCTGGCTGTCACCGCAGAACCCGTCGACGAGGCGGTCCGCGAACCGGGTGATCACACCCCTGAGCTCGTGCGGGTCGATGGACTCGAGTGTGCCGCCGACCGCCTGGGACCGCCGCCGGTGGTCCTCCCCCTCAGCGAAGAGCAGGTTGGGTATCGGGGCCAGGACCGTCTGTAGCGGCGACTCGGGCGAGAGGCGGTCCCACCCGTTCCAACGCGTGGAACTGCGCGCGAACAATGCCGGGTTGCTGAGCACGTAGTGCAGCTCCCGGTAGCCGATCACCAGCCAGGCAGTGATGTCCTCCTCCAGCAGTACCGGCACAACGGGGCCGTGTTCACGGTGCATCCACCCGTGGAACTCGGCCAGGTCCGCGGCGAGATGGACGTCCGACAGCCGGACGGGGCGGGCATTGTTCACAGTCGTCCTCGGGAGAGCGAAGGGGGCGGGTCCAGGGTGCGCGTCACTGGACTCGCCCGGCTGCCAGGGAACGCACGTGGTGGACGAGCGCGATGAGGACCTGCTTGGCGGAGTCGCGTTCGCGGGCGTCGCAGCGGATCAGCGGGATGCCCGGGTCCAGGTCCAGGGCGGCGCGTACCTCGTCCAGCGAGTGCGCGGCGTCACCGAAGTCGTTGTGCGCGACCACGAAGGGGGTGCCCTGGGCCTCCAGGCGGTCGATGGCGTAGAAGGAGTCGTTCAGGCGGCGGGTGTCGACGAGAACGACAGCGCCAAGCGAGCCGGTGAACAACCGGTCCCACAGGAACCAGAAGCGTTCTTGGCCGGGCGCACCGAAGAGGTAGAGGACGGAGCTCTCGTCCAGGGTGATCCGGCCGAAGTCGAAGGCCACCGTGGTGGTGCGTTTGCCCTCCACGCCCTGGAGGTCGTCGACGCCTGCTCCGGCCCGGGACATGGTCTCCTCGGTGTTGAGCGGTCGGATCTCGCTGACCGAGCGGACCATGGTGGTCTTACCGACCCCGAACCCGCCGACGACGGCGATCTTCAGGGCCTGTTCGGTACTGGCGGCCAGCGGGGTGACCGGAGCATGGGCTTGAGCGGGTTCAGAGGTTGTGGAGTGCAACGAGCACCTTCTCCAACACGTCCGGTGAGGCGAGCGGGCGCGCCTGGGAGGGCGCGGGGGCCGGGTGGCGCGCGGTCACCCTGCCGGTGTCGATGAGGTCGGTGAGCAGGATGCGCACGACCGCCACCGGCAGACGGAGGTGGGCGGCGATCTCCACTACGGCCATGGGTCTGGCGCACAGGCGCAGGATGTCTGCGTGCTCGGACTGCATCCCGGCGGCGGGAGCACACTCCGCGACGATGAGGGTCACCGCGTCCAAAGCGTCATCCGCACCGCGGCTGCGCCCCGACGTGATGACGTAGAGCCGGTCCGGGCTCTCCTGACGGTGTTCGGCGCTCATGCCGTCTGGGCCCCGGCACGGGGCGGGGTGGCCAGGTGCTCGCCCATCTGCTCGACCAGTTCGTTCATGTTGTGGCCGACCAGCCCCGGCTCCGCCTCGCTGTCGGTGATCACGGCGAGATGGGTCCCGTGGCCGGCCTCGACGATGAAGAGGAGGCCTCCGTAGAACTCGGCCATCGCCTGGCGGACGCCTCCCCCGCCGTCACCGAACTCCGCCGAGGCGCTGTGCGCGAGGCTCTGCACCCCGGCCGCGATGGCGGCCAGGTGGTCGGCGCTGTCGGTTCCGAGCCCCGAGCTGTGGCAGAGCTTGAGCCCGTCCCGGGAGAGCACGAGAGCGTGCCGGGTACCCGGTGTGCGCTCTAGGAGGCCTTCGAGCAGCCAGGTGAGCGTCTTGAGGTCCATCAGTCGTCCTTCGGTGAGTCGGTCGGTCCCTGTCCGCGCACCGCTGTGCGGAACGCCCCGAAACCCTGCGCCGAGGTGGGAGGACCTGCGTCCTCGGGGGTGGGGTGTCTGCGCTCCGCGGCCGCGAGAGTCTGCCCGCGGCGCCGCATGGGGAGACCGTTCTCCGACCGCTCCGCCCTGGGGGCGGGGGCGGTGTGCAGGGCTGCCGCCTCGCGGGCCGTGTTCTCCGGGACCGGGCGGTCCTGGAGCGGGCGTTCCGAGTCCGTTTGCTCGCGGAGCGGGTGCTCGGGTGTCGACTTCTCAGGAGCCGTGGTCGGCTGGGGCGCGGTGGGCGCGGGCAGCGGTTTGATGATGCGCTGGGGCAGGAGCAGGACCACAGCCGTGCCGCCCCTGGAGGAGGAGCGGAAGGAGATGTCGAGACCGTAGCGGTGGGCGATCCGGCCGACGACCGACAGTCCCAGCCGCGTACCGGAGATGGTCGTGATGTCGAGCCCGCTCTCTACGGCGCGGCGGGCCCGGCGCAGCGCCTCCTCGCCCATGACGAGGCCGCCGTCCTCGACCATGACGGCGATCCCCGCCTGGACCTCCTCCACGTGGACGTGCACTTCGGCGGTGGGCGGGGAGAACTTGGCCGCGTTGTCGAGGATCTCGGCCAGCGCGTGGATGACGCCCTCGGCCGCGAACCCGGCGATCGCCATGCTGGACACGCTGTGGGTGCGCACCCGCTGGTAGGCACCGATCCGGCCCATCGCGCCGCGCAGGACGCTCTCCATGGAGATGGCCCGGCCCCAGCGGCGACCCGAGCGGGCACCCGTGAGTACGGCGATGCTGTCCGCGACGCGCCCCGTCTGGGCGGTGGTGTGGTCCAGCTGCATGAGGTCGCCCAAAACGTCGGCCCCGGCGCTGCCGTCTCCATGGCGCTCCTGCATCTGGCGCAGGTCGGCGAGCATGGTGGTGGTCAGTGCCTGGACCCGGCCCGCGGCGGTAGCGCAGGCGGCCATGGCGGCGGACCGGCGGCGTTCGGCGGCGGAGACCTCCTCGGCGACGGCCCGCAGGACCGCGGTGTTGGCCTGGTCCGACACGGCGGGCATCCGGTACAGGACGGTGTCGGCGGAGTCGCCGGCGCGCAGCTGTTCGACCAGGCGGGGCAGGTGGTCCCGGGCCAGGGCCGCGGTGTCCGCGCGGTCCCCCTCGACCTGGGTCCGGAGTTCGGCGATGCGTCGGTCACGCTGCCCGAGGAGCAGGACCAGCACCAGGATCAGGAGCAGGGCGACGCCCCCGGTGGCGAGAACGGGCACCAGCCCCTCGGGGGAGGCGGCCCACAGAGCCCAGGCCCAGGCCGGCAGGGCAGGGACCAGGACGAGCAGCCATCGCGGAGCGCCCGGGAGCAGCACTCCGCGCGGGCGGGGGGATTCAACAGTCATGGTGCTCCATGTCGGGCCACGGCGGTACTCGTTGTGCACACCACAGGGCACGCCGAACGGTCACCGGCGGTCCACGTGCGAAAATGCGCCGAATAGGCAGGGGAAATAGCCTCATCCTGCCTTTTTCAGCACACAGCGAGTCAACCTACCACCAAATTCGCCCTTGGCCCATAGGTGGATAATGATCATCTATTTCCTCCCCTGGAGAACGACAGGGCCTACGGGAGCGCGCATCCAGGACACGGAAGGTCGACTTCGCGGCGACACCCAATGCCCGCCTCGAACAAAGCACGAATCACCGAAAACATATCTTGAACTGCGCAAATACAGGAACAATGCGAGATCCGGAAATCGACCGCCAGACGGCCGCGGACCGGGGACACACACCCATCCGGCCGCGAGTCGGCAGCGACCAACCCCCTAAGGTGGTACAGGTCACAAACGCCGGAGGGCTCGGTGACGCAGGCACTCGTGGCGCACACGGGCGTCCCGCGCCCGCCGGGGTGGTTCGACCTCAGGTCAGCGGGGAATCTTGACGTGGACTGATGCGTTACACCCCGCGAGACCGCACAAGCGCCTGGAGGCACCCACACGATGGCCGAGCGAGCACTTCGCGGCACACGGCTCGGGGCGACGAGCTACGAGAACGACCGCAACACCGACCTGGCTCCCCGACAGGAGGTTACGTACGACTGCACACGGGGGCACCGCTTCTCGGTTACCTTCGCGACCGAAGCCGAGATCCCCGCTGACTGGGAATGCCGTTACTGCGGGGACCGCGCGCTCCGCAGGGACGGCAGCGGCGAGGAACCCAAGAACGCCAAGCCCGTCCGTACCCACTGGGACATGCTGCTCGAACGCCGCAGCATGGAGGACCTGGAAGAGGTTCTCGCGGAACGGCTGGAACTGCTCCGCGCCCGTCGCCGCGAGGAAGCGGCGAAGGTCGAGGAGATCGCCAAGCAGCGGCAGAGCGCCTGACCTAGCACGGCGTACGACAGCACGGGGGCGGTGGACCTGGTCCACCGCCCCCGTCGTCATGCTCCCGGTCCGGCCGGTGCAGTCCGGCCCGGCCGGTCCGGCCGACTCCCGGTGCAGTTCCGGACTCAGCCCTCGCTATCGAAGGGGTCCTGGGTCCTGCCCACCAGGTCCTTGACCGACTCGAGCACCCGGGTGGGCCGGTAGGGGAACTCCTCCGCGGTCTCGCGGCCGGAGATCCCGGAGAGCACCAGTACCGTCTGCAGCCCGGCCTCGAGTCCGCTGAGCACGTCGGTGTCCATCCGGTCGCCGACCATCAGGGTGTTCTCCGAGTGCGCCCCGATCCGACGCAGCGCCGAGCGCATCATGAGCGGGTTCGGCTTGCCCACGAAGTAGGGCCGACGGCCGGTGGCCTTCTCGATCAGCGCGGCGACGGCACCGGTGGCGGGCAGGGGCCCCTCGGCACTGGGCCCGGTCTCGTCGGGGTTGGTAGCGATGAAGCGGGCCCCGTTGCGGACGAGCCGGATCGCGCGCGTGATGGCCTCGAAGCTGTAGGTCCGGGTCTCACCCAGCACCACGTAGTCCGGTTCGCGCTCGGTCATCACGTAGCCCACGTTGTGCAGGGCGGTGGTCAGCCCGGACTCACCGACCACGTAGGCGGAACCGCCCGGACGCTGGGTCTGGAGGAACTGGGCGGTGGCCAGCGCCGAGGTCCAGATCGACTCCTCGGGGATGTCCAACCCCGTGTTGAGCAAGCGGGCACGCAGGTCGCGCGGGGTGTAGATGGAGTTGTTCGTCAACACCATGAACGGGGTCCCCTGCTCGCGCATCTCCGCGATCAGCGCGTCGGCTCCGGGGATCAGGTGCTCCTCGCGTACGAGCACGCCGTCCATGTCGAATAGGTAGTTCCACTCATTGCTCACGTGCCCCATTGTGCAGGTATCCGCGGCGCAAGCGCCATTCCTACCCTCCGGTAGTAGCGCGTCCCGGGCTTGACACTGCTCACACCGGCCCGGTGGGACCGTCCTCCGAAGTTTCCCGGGCACGCCCGCGCCCCTCACCCTCTTGGACGCGTTTCGGCCAAAAGAAGTCGCGCACGCTCCGGTACGCCTCGGGAACGACGATCACCGCACCGGCGAGGAAGATGTACACCACGCAGACCAGGACCCCCAAGAGCACCCAGTCCGTGTACGGACCCTCCACCTCGAAGACGACTTCCAAGAGGTAGGGGTTGTGAGCTGTTCCGGGTTCCATCAGCAACCATCCACCCCGGTCAACACACAACACTACGGCCGCAGGCCGCCGTTGAAGAGCCAGGCACTCGGACCGGTTCGCGCCGGAGAAAAAATCAGGGGAACTCGCGGATTCTGCCCACACGGACCCGCCCGTCCCGCTAACGTCTTTCTCGAACGTGTGAACGAGACACCGGGAGGGGGTGGGACCCGTGGCCGAGACCGCTCTGCAGCAGGACGAGCAACAATCAGTAGGCAAGAAGAAGCCGAAGAAGAAGCGTGGGTTTCAGCCCCGCCCCGGGCACGCGGTCCAGGCCTACGTCTTCGCTCTGGACCCGGGGTCTGAGGCCGAGCAGCGGCTGCGCTCGCACTGCGGAGGGGCCCGGACGGCCTTCAACTGGGCCCGCAAGCACGTCCTGGCCACCTGGGACCAGCGCGCGGCCGAGGCCTCCTACGGGGTTGCTGAGTCCGAGCGCACCCCGTGGCGGTCATGGTCGCTGCCCGCCCTGCGGCGGGCGTTCAACGCCACCAAACGCCAGGATCCCCGGTTCGCCTCCTGGTGGGCCGACAACTCCAAGGAGGCCTACAACACCGGCCTAGCGAACGCGGCGGCCGGCTTCGATGCCTATGCCGCTTCCAAGCGGGGCGATCGCAAGGGTGCGAGGGTGGGGGTGCCGCGGCCCAAGTCCAAGCACCGGGCGCCCCTGTCGTGCCGGTTCACCACCGGTACGATCCGGTGTGAGGACACCCGGCGCCACGTGAGGTTGCCGGTGGTGGGGCGGGTGCGTACCCATGAGTCCACCCGCAAACTCCACCGCCGCCTGGCGAATGGGACCGCGCGCATCCTCTCGGCCACGGTCTCGCACCGGCGGGGGCGGTGGCAGGTGGCCTTCCAGGTCGAGATCGCCCGCGCCCCCCGTGTCCCGGCCCGGCCGGAGGGGGTGGCCGGGGTGGACCTGGGGGTCAAGTCCCTGGCGGTGGTCGCCGACTCCGACGGCGGGGTGTGGCACGTGGCCAACCCCCGCCACCTGGAGGGGGCACTGACCGACCTGCGCCGGGCCTCGCGCAGGGTGTCGCGTCGTCAGGGTCCGGACCGGCGCACCGGGCGCCCTCCCTCCAAGCGGTGGGTCAAGGCCAACCAGGCCCGTAACAAGGTGCACCACCGGGTGGCGAATGTGCGCACCAACGCGCTGCACCACCTGACCACCAGTGTGGCGCGGGAGTACGGCACGGTGGTGGTGGAGGATTTGAACGTGGCCGGGATGGTCAAGAACCGGCGTCTGGCCCGCCGCATCCAGGATGCGGGGTTCGGTCAGATCCGCCGCCAACTGGACTACAAAACCATCTGGAACGGTGGGCGCCTGGTGGTGGCCGACCGGTGGTTTGCCAGTAGTAAGACCTGCTCGGGGTGCGGGGCGACGAAAGCCAAGCTGCCGCTGCACATCCGGGTGTTCGACTGCGACGCATGTCCCCTGGTGTTGGACCGGGATGTGAACGCAGCACGCAACCTCGCCGCCCTGGCGGCGCAGGTGGGCAGTACCGGTACCGGAGTGGCCGGAGACCGGGGAGCGAGGGCTCCGAAGGCCCGTGGAGCCGACCGTAAGACCCGCACCACCCGCACCCGCCGCAGGGCGGGTGCGGGGCGGGCCGGTGGCGCAAGACCGCACATGCGGACAGAAGCGGGACACCGTCGTCAGGACACTCAACTGAGGTTGTGGTGACACCGTCACGGACCTTTCGTGCACACATGCACGGGATGCTGATGTTTGCTTAAGACATCAGCAACGGAAAGGGAGCAGCACGAGGAGGACAGTGACTGAGATTTTGGCCCCGAGCTCCCCGCCCGGCCGCAGCCGACACCACCAGCGCGGTCTGCCCGCACGCGGGCCCTCGCCGCTCATACCGGCGGCCAGGGCACCGAAGGCCAGTCCGGCGCCGGGAAGGGGTGGATGCCGTGGTGGATGAGCAGGTCCACCCGGGCCCGCACCGCATAGACCTCGGGTTCGGTCAGGTGGCCGGCCAGCTCGACCGACAGCGGGTCGCCGGGTCGGCGGAGCCGCTCGCGCACCGCGGCCAAGGCGGCCAATGCCTCCTCCGTGAGGGGCTGTCCCTGCCACTGCCACAGAACGGTGCGCAGTTTGTAGTCCTCCGCGAAGGACACACCGTGGTCGCAGCCGTACAGGTGCCCGTCGGGCGTGGGCAGCAGGTGGCCGATCTTGCGGTCGGAGTTGTTGATGACCGCGTCCAGGACGGCCATGCGGCGCAGCCCTTGGTGCTCGGTCTCCCGGGAGAGCGCGATCAGGTCCACGGTGGTGTCGCCGTGCACCCAGAGCTGGGCCATGCCCTCGCCGTAGGGTCCGTCGCGGTGGACGGTGGGCGGCACCACCGCCCAGCCCAGCGCTTCGGAAACGGCGTGAGCGGACACTTCGCGCCCGGCCAGGGTGCCGTCGGGGAAGTCCCAGAGCGGCCGCTCACCCGCCACCGGCTTGTAGACGCACACGGCCGACCGGGTGCCGTCCGAGACGGTGCAGTACAGGGTGGCGTTGGAGGCCTCGGTCAACCGCCCCTCGACCGTGATGTCGCCCCGGCGCAGCAGTTCGAGGCCCTCAGCGGGGGTGAGTCCGCTGAAGGCCCCCGCGGTGTCCGTCACCGGTGTGTCCTCGGCGGTCGGGGCGGGCCGGGGACCGGTGGCTTCGTCTTCCACTGGCGGATCAGACCAAGCGGTCCGGCCGATAGCCGTTCTGGCGGGCGCAGATGTGGCCGTTGGGGTCGAGCGGGCGGCCGCACAGCGGGCAGTCGGGGCGCCCCGCGGACACGACCTTCTGGGCACGGCCCGCGAAGGCGCGCGCCTCGCCGGGGGTGAGGTAGACGCGCAAGACGTCGCGGTGGGCGGGGGCCTCCTCCGCGAAGACCTCCAGCTCCTCTTCCTCGTCGTCCTCGACCATGTCCTCGGTGGCGCTCTCGTCGACCTCCTGGGCTTCGATGATCACCCGGGCGGCCTCGGCGTCCCAGGCCAAGGCGAGCGTGCCGACCCGGAAGTCCTGTTCAATGGGCTGTTCCAAGGGGCCGTCGTCCTCAGGCGGGGCGTCGTCGTCCGACGGAGTCCCGAAGCGTCGGTGCACCTCCTCCAGCAGTTCCTCGATACGGCTGGCCAGGGCTTCCACCTGGGCCTTCTCCAGCACGACGCTGGTGATGCGGCCTTCACCGACGGCCTGGAGGAAAAAGGTGCGGTCCCCAGGCTGGCCCACGGTTCCGGCGACGAACCGTTCCGGCGGATTGAACTGATGAACGGGCATGCTTAGAACCTTACGGGATGCCGCTAACGGGGTGCGATTCGCTCACGCCACGGGACCAACCAGGACGGACTACCCGGTTTGGGGCGATTCGCCCGCGCCGCCTCCGACAGCGGCGTCGCCCTTGGTCTCGGCCGCCGTGGGGAGCGCCCCCGCCAGGGGTTCCCCGGTGTCGTTGAGCTTGTTCAGGAAGGGCCGGGTCCGCGTGTAGGTGATGGAGGTGACCGAACAGGGGTCCACGCGCAGGCGCTGGAAGAGGTCGAGGTGGATACCGAGGGCGTCGGCGACGACCGCCTTGATCACGTCGCCGTGACCGCACACCACGTACACCGGCGGGGGGTCGCCGGCCTCGGCCTGTTGGAGCAAAAGCCCGTTCCAATCCCGTACCGCCTCCACGGCGCGGGCCGAGGCCGCGGCCAGGGACTCCCCGCCGGGGAAGCGGGCGGCACTGGGGTGGTCCTGGACGACCCGCCACAGGGGTTCGTCCGCCAGCTCGGTGAGCGGGCGACCGGTCCAGCTCCCGTAGTCGCACTCGACGAAGCGGTCGTCGGTGGTGATCGGCGTGCCGAGCCGTTCGGAGAGCGCCTCGGCGGTCTCCTGGCAGCGTTCGAGGGGGCTGGACACGAGCGCGGCCGGGGCCAGTCCGTCGATCCTGCCGGCCAGGTGCGCGGCCTGGCCCCGGCCGGTGTCGTTGAGGTGCACACCCGGGGCGCGCCCGGCCAGCACCGGACCGGTGGCGTCGGTCATGCCGTGCCGCACGAGCAGGAGGGTGACCGCCTCAGGCACGGTCGGGGAATCCTTGGGGTCAGCCGGTGTCGCCATGGGACCACCCTAGATCGTGTTCAGCGGGTCAGTCCGTACCCGCGGCGACCCCCGCGCCGCCCTCCGGAGCGAGTACTCCGGTGGAGACCAGGACGAGGATGAGCACGCCCAAGGCCACGCGGTAGTAGACGAACGGCATGAAGCTGTGGGTGGTGATGAACCGCATGAGCCAGGCGATGACCACGTAGCCGATCACGAAGGCCACCAGGGTTCCGACGACGGTGGCGCCCCAGCCGGCGTACTCGTTGCCGCCGATGTCGAGCATCTTGTACAGACCCGAGGCGAACACCGCGGGCATGGCCAGCAGGAACGCGAACTCGGCGGCTGCCGGACGGGTGAAGCCGAGCATGCGGCCGCCGGTGATGGTGGCGCCCGAGCGGGACACGCCGGGGATCAGGGCCAGGGTCTGGAAGAGGCCGAAGGTCAGGCCGCGGCCGAGGGTGAGGTCCTCGATCTCCTTCTGGCGGCGGGCGAGGTGGTCGACGGCGCCGAGGATGAGGCCGAACACGATGAGGCTCAGCGCGATGAGGCGCAGGTCGCGGAACACGCCCTCGATGTGGTCCTCGAGGGTCAGCCCCAGGACACCGATGGGAATGGTCGCGAGGATGATGTACCAGCCCAGGCGGGCGTTGATGTCACCGCGCAGGTCCCGGTCGAAGAGGGATCTGCACCACACGGAGACGATGGCCCACACCCGCCTGCGGAAGTAGACCACCACAGCGAGTTCGGTGCCGATCTGGCTGACGGCGGTGAAGGCGGCGCCGGGGTCGGGCCATTGGAAGAAGGCCGCGAAGACACGCAGGTGGGCACTGGAGGACACCGGAAGGAACTCGGTCAGTCCTTGGATGAGGCCGAGAACGACCGCCTCGAAGATGGACACGCGGTACGGACTTTCATGACGGGTCCGGCCCTCGGGGCACGGAGGATCAGAGGGTGGCGTCCCGACCCGGCCTCGCCGCGAGAAGGCGGGTTTCGGCCCCGGTCCGGACTGCGCCGACTGTACGCAGGAAAGGTGTACCCAGGGCTTACTCCGGGTGAACAGGGTACTCTCCGCCGCATGGAACAGCGACAGGTGGGCAGATCAGGGCTCTGGGTGTCTCGTACCGCTCTTGGGACGATGACCTGGGGAAAGGACACCTCCGAAGAGGAGGCGGGGCAGCAGCTCACCGCGTTCGTCGACGCGGGCGGCACACTCGTGGACACAGCGGACATCTACACGGGCGGGCAGAGCGAGCGGATCATCGGCCGCCTGCTGCGCGGGACGGTCCGGCGCGAGGATGCGGTGGTGGCCACGAAGAGCGGTCACACCCCCGAGGGATACCGCCCGGTGGACGGTTCCCGGCGCCACCTCCTGGCGTCCCTGGACGCGTCGTTGCGGCGTCTGCAGACGGACTACGTGGACCTGTGGCAGCTGCACGTCCACGACCCGCACACGCCGCCGGAGGAGACGCTGGCGGCGCTGGAAGCGGCGGTGGTCTCGGGCAAGGCCCGGTATGTGGGGGCGGGGAACCTGGAGGCCTGGCAGTTCGCCACGCTGGCGACCTGGCAGCGGGCCCAGCCCGGGCGGGTGCCCCTCGTGAGCGTGGGCAGCGAGTACTCGCTGCTCAACCGGGGCGCCGACCACGCGCTGCGCCCGGCCGCGGCGGCTGGCGACGCCCACGTGATCGCGTGGTCGCCGCTGGGGCGGGGCGTGCTGAGCGCCAAGTACCGCAACGGCGTCCCGCCGGACTCCCGGGCCGCCTTCCCGCACATGGCGCCCTACGTGGAGCCGTACCTGGACGAGCGCAGCCGCCGGGTGGTGGAGTCGGTGTGCACCGCGGCCGAGGGACTGGGCGTCCCGCCCATGGCCGTAGCGCTGAGCTGGGCCCGTGACCAGGAGGGTGTGGCGGCGGCGGTGACGGGGCCCCGCACGCTCTCCCAGCTGGAGGAGATTCTCTCCGTCGAGAGCGTGGAGCTCCCGCCCAAGATCCGGGAGGCCTTGGACGACGCCACGGCGGGCCCGGAACGCTGAGGTACCCGCAAGGCGGGGCACCGGGGCGCCGGGCCCGCAAGGTCGGGGGCGCTGGGTTCCGGAAGGCAGGGGTCAGCCGACCGCGGGGGCGATCGGGAAGTTCTGGTCGAAGACGTGGTCCGGGTCGTACTTGGCTTTGAGTTCGCGCAGACGGCCCAGCGTCGGCTCGGGGAACGCCTGCTCCAGGACGTCCGGCCCGGAGCGCGTATCGAAGCTCAGGTACAGGCCCTCCATCGTCTCGCCCAGCTCCGTCCAGCGGCGGTCCAGGCGGTCGGCCCGGCGCCCCATGGCGGCCAGGGAGAAGTTGGCCGACCGGTGGGCGTACGCGGTGGCGTCGGCGGCGACGTCGTTGACCGCGCCGCCGACCTGGCGCAGCTGCATGAAGTAGGCGTCCTCCGCCCTGAGCGTGGCCGCCATGGCCTCTGCCGCCTCGGGCGTGATGTGGCGGAGCAGGGCCGAGCGGGTGATCGGGGTCCCGTTCCCGCCGTGCGGGCCCTCGTGGGCGACCAGGACGGAGGGGTAGGGGGCGACCTGAGCGCGCTGGTCCAGGACTGGGCCCGCTTGGAGGAAGGGCTCCAAGCCCCGGACGGCGGCGTCGGTGTCGTCTCCCGCGTACACCACCATTCCACGGGCCATGGGACCCTGGCCGCCGCGGCCCGGCCCCATGACCAGGAACGCGGTGACCTCGCGGGGCGCCGCCTCGGCTATCGCTCCCCAGGACCGGAGGAACGCCTCGGTGTCGGTGGCGTCGTAGACGAACTGGCCCAGGACGACGTCGCCCACGTGGTCGGCCACGGCCTCCACCGAGGTGACCACCCCGAAGTTGGCGCCCGCGCCGCGCACCGCCCAGAAGAGGTCCGGGTCGTTGTCGGCGTCCGCTCGCAGGGAGGCGCCGTCGGCGGTGACCAGCTCGACCGCGGTGACGTGGTCGATGGTCAGCCCGTGGGCACGGGACATGTAGCCCAGCCCGCCGGTGGTGGCGATCCCGCCGACGCCCACTCCCCCGTGGTCGCCCGAGCTGATCGCCAGCCCGTGCTGGTAAAGGGTGGCGCCGACGTCGCCCCACCGGGCCCCCGCGCCCAAGCGGACGTGTCCGGTCGCGGCGTCGAGGACGTCGACCCGGTTCATCTGGCCGAGGTCGACGATGACGCCGCCGTCGTTGGTGGAGCGGCCGCTGATGCCGTGGCCGCCGCTGCGGACGTTGAGCGGGGCATCCTGGGCCCGGGCGTAGGCCAGGGCTTCGGCGACCTGCTTGGGGTCGGTGGGCCGCAGGACCAGGCCGGGCCTGCCCCGCTGCATGTAGCCGTGCCGGACCTTGGTGTAGCCCTTGTCCCCCGGTTCGACGGCCTTGGGCCTGAGCTCCTCGGGGACGGCGTCGTAGTCGATACCGGTACGGCGGGCGGCCAGGGCAGCGGGCGGTCGGACCGGGCCTGTGGGGGTGCCGACGGAGGCGCGTTCGCGGGCGACCGCCTCACGCAGGGCCGGGGCGACCTCCTGGCCGAAGGTCTGGATGGCGCGGGGATCGTCCGTCGCCAGGATGAAGGTGCTGATGCCGCCTTCGAGGGTCAGGGGCAGCAGGTCCTCGACCCACTGTTCGGGCGGGCCCTTGAGGAAACCGCCGCCGACTGCGGAGAAGGAGCCGCCCACGAGGTTGAGCAGACGGCGGATCTGCCGGGGGTCGCGTCCGGCCTCCGCCGCGGAGGCGTCGATGATCCGGTTGGACTCCGGCAGGTCCTCGAGGTCGAGGTAGCCGAGGCTGGGGAGCCAGCCGTCCGCCTTGGCCCCCACCAGCCGGAGCATGCGGGGTTTGAGGGCCCCGAGCCAGATACCGATGTCGTGGGCGGGTTCGGGGCCGCGCTTCATGCCGTGGACGGGGTAGTGCGCACCGTCCGAGCGCACACCTCCCCGGGCGTCGGCGTCCCAGGTGGCGCGAATGAGGTCGATGGCTTCGGAGAGGGCTTCGACGGACTCTCCGGGGGTGCGGCGGCCGCCGCCCATGGCGTGGACCCCGTCCCAGGAGAAGCCCGCGCCGAGGCCTAGCTCGACCCTTCCACCGGAGAGGCGGTCGAGGCTGGCGACGGCGCGCGCCAGGACCGCGGGCGGGCGCAGGGGCAGGTTGAGTACGTTGCCGGAGACGCGGAGGTGCTCGGTGCGTGAGGCGACCCAGCTCAGCAGGGTCCAGGCGTCGAGGAAGCCCGGATTGTAGGGGTGGTCCTGGAACGTGGCCAGGTCCAGCCCGGAGGCCTCGGTGAGTTCGGCGAGCCCGACCGCCCGCTCGGGGTCTCGGGCCCCAGGCGTCAGGAAGGTACCGAACTCCAGGGAGTGTCCGTAGTCGGGCATGGCTGGGTTTCCCCTCGACGAGAAGCACGGAAGTCGTTTGTTCAGAAAATGATGGTTCCCACAACTTATCTTGTGGGACACATATTCCTGGTAATCTCGGACCATGACACCCACCACGCCGGAGCGGAACGGGGCCACCGGGTCCAGCAACCTGGGATGGTCGCTGGCCGTGGTGCTCCGGCGCTGGCACGAGCACACTGAGGCGGCCCTGGCCGACTTGCCGCACGGCAGCCGCGGCTACCACGTGCTCGAGGCCGTGTCCCGGGGTGACGCGCCCACACAGGCGGCGCTGGCCGAGCGGCTGCTCATCGACCGCAGCGTGATGACCTACCTGATCGACGACCTGGAGAAGGCCGACCTGGTCCGGCGCAGGTCCGACCCGGACGACCGCCGGGTGCGCCGCGTCTGCGCCACCGAACACGGGCACGAGGTCCTGGAACGGACGGGTGCCGTGGTCGGGCACGTGGAGGAACGGGTGCTGGGCGGCCTCGACCCCGACACCCGGGCCCTCTTCCGCACCGCGGCCGGCCGGGCCGCGACCGCCATCCAGGAGGCCTCCCCCAACACCGATCCCTGCGCCGCGGTGATCCAGGTGACCGGCGGCGGGTCCGGGGCGGAGAACCCCAAGGAGCGCTCCGGCGGACGGTCCGGCGACGGTCGGCGTGCGGCCCGGTGAGCTCCTGCGGACGCCCCGGCGAGTAGCGGGGCGAGGGCCCTGTGGACAACGGACGCCGGATGTCCCCGCGAGTCGGTAGGCTCCCCCAGAGTCCACGAACCGTCTGACGAGGGGAACCGGTGTCCGAGGCTGTCGAGAAGGTCAGTGCCGTCCTTGACCGGATGGGCGCTCCGCGCGCCCTGGCGCCGCGCCTGGTGTCCGTGCTGGGCCCACAGCCCGCCGCAGAGCTGGACTCCAACCCCTGGCTGCTGCTGCGCGTGCCCGGCGTGACGGTCGAGCAGGCCGATTACTGCGCCCGCAAACACCTGGGCGACGCGGCCCGCCCCGACGACCCCCGCCGGTGGGGTTCCCTGGTCGGGCACACGCTGCGCACCGCGGCCCGGCGCGGGCACACGGCGATCGAGGAGAAACGCCTGGCCACGGTGGTCGGCAAGGTGGGGATCGCCGACCCGCGGGCCGCGATCGAAGCCGCGGTCACCGCCGAGGAAGCGGCGCTGTTCGAGAGCACCGACGAACCAGACGACGACTTCGACTTCGAAGGCGCCCCCGACCTGCCGGACCTGCCCGACCCCGAACGCTTCTACGCCCTCTACGACGTCGGCCACGCCGAGCAGCGCCTGGGCGAACAGCTGCTCCGTCTGATCGGCGGCAGCGAACCGATCATGGATCCGGCCACCGCCACCGAGACCGTGGAAGCGGCCCTGGCCAAGGACGGCTTCGCGATCTCCGAGAGCACGATGGAAGCGCTGCTCACCGCGACCCTGCGCCCGGTGACGGTGTTGCACCACGGCCCGGGCGACCAGGCCGAGACCGCCCGCGCGCTCGCGTGCCTGGCCGCGATCGCCGAGGAGAGCCAGATGGGGATCGCCGTGGCCGCGCCCACCGCCCAGACCGCCGCCGCCGTCAACGCCGACCTGGACCGGCTCACCGGTGACGGGGACTCGCCTCTGCGCGCGGTACCCCTCGCCGGACTGCTGGCCGAGGACCGGGTCGCGGCGGGTGTGGTGGTGCTGTGCGAGTCGATGTCCCTGGGCGTTTCCCGGATGGCCGACCTCGTGTCCTCCTGCGCCGACGACGCCCACCTCGTGCTGCTGGCCGACCCGGACCAGGCCCCCTCGGCCACCCCGGGCCGCGTCGTGGTGGACGTGGCCACCTCGCGCACCGCGCACGTCACGGCCCTGGCCGACGACGACGAGCCCGCTCCCGTGGCCGTGCTGGCGCGCGCGGTCGCCGAGGGCGGGTGGCCGGAGGTGGCGGCCCCCGACCGCGAGGTGGTGCGGGTCCCGGCGGCCTCGGCCGAGGAGGCCGCCCACCGCGTGGTGCAGCTGGTCACCGACTCCATCCCGCGCGCCCTGGGGATCGAAGCGGACCAGGTGCAGGTGGTGACCGCCCGCGAAGACGGCCCGGCGGGCGCCGCCGCGCTCAACACCGCCTGCAAGGAGCGGCTGAACCCCGGGCCGGGCACCCACGGCGGTTTCGACGTGGGCGACCGGGTGGTACTGACCGCCGAGGGCCCCGGCTACGGTCCGGGCGACACCGGCTACCTGCGCGAGGTGTCCGAGGGCGCGGTCGTCGAACTGGCTGACGGCACCCGGGTGACCGTCGCCGACCCGTCCGCGCTGCGCCCGGGGTGGGCCGTCAGTGTGGCGACCGCGCACGGCGGGCGCTGGCCCGCGGTGGTGGCGGTCTTCCCGCCCCAGATCCCGGTGTCCCGCCCCCAGGTGTACACGGCACTGACCAGGGCCGCGCGGCACGTGTCGGTGGTGGACGCCACCGGGGGCGCCCTGGAGGCGGGGGTGCGGGACAACCTCGCCCCGGAGCGGACGACCCGCCTGTCCCTGATCCTGCGCGAGGGCTGAGACCCGTGGGGTATGCGTGCAGCCACGCGAGTGACCTCGTGAAGTTGCTTCGGTTTGGTTGACCCCCGTGTTCTGGGACCGCTCGCCGGTGTGTGTGGGGGCTTGTTGTTGGGTGCGGGAGTTAGTCGTTGGGTGCGGGGTCTGCTTCCGGTGCCGGGCCTGCGCTGGTCGGGGACCAGGGGCGCTGCTGGTGTGGGGTTAGTTGTTGGGTGCGGGTTTCCCCGTTTCCTGCCGCTTGATGGTGGCCGTCTCCGCTGCGCGCGTCAAGGTCGTCGCCATCGAGCGCTTCGCGCGTCATTGGCGCTCCACCTTGACCCGCTTCGCTGCGACGGCGGGTCGGCGGCAGTCAGGAAACGGGGGACGTGTGGTCGGGGTGGCGACGGGACCGGCCTTCGGCCGGGAACTGTCCCCGGCCTTCGGCCGGGTCCGGCCGTGGCCGGCCGGATTCCTTCCCGTAGGTCTGGTTGCGTCGGCAGGCGCGTCGCAATCCAGTGACCGGTGGGCGACGAAGGGCCCGAACAGGTGCCTGGGTGGCTGGGCGCGTCCCACCGGTCTGGCGGCTCGCTGGGTGGACCGGTCGGGGCGGGGTGGTGCCGGTGGCGCGATCGGGTGCGGGGCGGGCAGCGAGCCCCCCTGTTGGAGGCATTTTGGGCGCCGAGATTGCCTCCAGGGAGGGGGCTCACCGGCACCGGGTGCTTCTGAGAGGGGTTCGGTGTCCCGGGTGCCTCCACCGGCGGTAGCGAGGGTGCCCCGGGGTGGCCCTGGTGTCCGGAACCGGCCCGGTGGGGATGACCGTTGCGTCCGAAACCAGTTGATCCCCGATGATCTTGCCCCTGGCCCAACCCTCGGCCGTCGAGGGTTGAGCCAGGGGCAAGTGAGGGGCCCTGCTGTTTCCGGACAGGCTTTGAACCGCCTGTCTCACGCGGCCAGTCGCATCTCCTGATGCGCCGCGTAAATCTCCGCGGGCGTGTTGTATCCCAACGCGGAATGAAGACGCCTGTG